>JAJYDT010000161.1:311-2844 GCA_021777335.1 Pseudomonadota bacterium
GTCAGGATGTGATACCCCCCCTGGACCGGCCGCTGAAGCGTACCGGACACATCCAGATTCTGCGCGGCAATCTTGCGCCGGGTGGAGCGGTGGCCAAGATCACCGGCAAGGAAGGGCTGCATTTCAAGGGTCCGGCCAAGGTCTATGACTCCGAGGAAGACATGCTGCACGCTCTCGAGCAGGGCCGCATTCTCAAAGGTGACGTGGTCGTGATCCGATACGAAGGCCCCAAGGGGGGTCCCGGTATGCCTGAGATGCTGACGCCGACTTCGGCCATCATGGGGGCCGGTCTCGGGAAGGATGTCGCGCTGATGACCGACGGGCGCTTTTCGGGCGGATCCCATGGTTTCATCATCGGACACGTGGTCCCGGAGGCCCAGGAGGGCGGGCCGATCGCGCTTCTGCGCGACGGCGACATCATCACCATCGATGCCGAGAAAAACTCTCTCCTCGTCGAGGTGAGCGACACGGAAATGGCCAGTCGCCGTGCCGCCTGGGTGATGCCTCCGTACAAGGTGCAGCGTGGCACGCTGTACAAGTTCATCAAGACCGTGAAGAACGCTTCTGAAGGTTGCGTTACCGACGAGTAGCGCGTTGTCGGGAAGTGCCCTGGGGGGTTGCGAAAGGCCGTCGAACGCGGCTCATCGTGGTCAGCGGCGCGGTGGCGTTGAGTCCGGTGCCTATGCCGTATTCAGTGGAGGGAACGCGGGCGGTGCACGCTGCCTCGCTCGTCATTGTGGCAGAAGACCTCGATACCCCTGATCTGCTTATAGCCGAGAATCAGCGACAGCTTGTGGATCAGGGTTCGCCAGTTGAGACTCTCAACGCGCGCGCGCAGCACCTCATTGATCTCCCTGGCGTAACCGTCCCGTTCCCGGTCCAGTCTCGGCAGGGAGTGGAAGTAATCGAGGCCGAGGACGGCAAACGCCAGGGTCAGGAGCTTAATAGGCCACTCCGGCTGCCGCATCATGAACCAGCCAACGGCACAGGAAGCCATGGCGAGCAGCGCGTAGGTCCCATAGCGCACCGAACGCGAGCGGGCCTCGCGGTTGTCGGCCAGGGCCGTGCGCAGTCGTTGCTCGGTGTCCCGCGAATCGATCGTGTGCTGGTAATGCAGCCCGCGTATCACCATCAGCAGTCTCAGCAGTCGCTCGGCGTGGTGGCTGTTCTCGATACCGAACGAGTGGATGGCCGCCAACAGCGACTCCTGGAACTCCCGGTTCTGGGGTGAATCCGTCGGCTCCTCGAAGGCATCCGCTGTGTGATTGATCAGGGACCGGAAATCCAGCACCTCCTCGACCGCGATGGGAAAACGGATGGAGGTGATCTTGTTGTAAAATGCAGGAAAAGTCTCGGCCGTCAGGCCGTATTCTGCCAGATTGTCCGATTTCACGAGGGAACGCATGGCCATTATTCTTTCCCGATGCATCCTTTATCAGTGAGCTTCCCGGCAATGTCCGTTGCCGATCGGGCTTGCGTATCGACTCACGGGTGCCCGAATTGTTATTTGGCGTGCTGGCTGCGGTGGCACCCGGACGCCTCCCGAGTTCGGAAGAGTATAGCAAACTTGATCGCTGCCGCTACACGGCAAATTTTTCCCGACGGCCGGACGCCGACCCGGTCTGTTCGACGGGGACAAATCGGCCAGATTTTCGTCGCGCGGCGGGCGCGCGTGCCCGAGTCTCCCCATCGGCGCAATGCCGGATCTGGCGGATCCCTCAGGCCAGACCTATCCACCGTCTCCATCGCCTTAGACTATGACCCGGCCATCTGGTTTCATGGGTCGTTGCGCCATTTCCCGCCTGGGCCTCATCCGGATATCCCGGGATAAACGATGCTTCCGGCTTCGGAGGAGGCGGCGTCACCGCCCCATCGTGCGACATCGCATGCCAGTCGGATGCCTTAAATAATACCTGTAATTTTTTGGCAGATTTTATTCGCTTCCAGGCGATGAAGGCAACGCCAGCGTGTGTTCCGGGTGTTTCTCCGGACAAAGTGCCCAGAACGCGCGCCAAGTGGTGTCCCAGGCCATCCAGGTCTGCGCGGGGTGGGTGTATAGTTTAATGAACGGCACGCCAACTGGCCCGGTCGGAGTTCTTGGGCAACAACCGGGATAGACCGGGAATGGGCTGTCAGGACAGCGGGCAATCAGCGCGGCGAATTGCCGGACGCAAACTGAAAATTAAAATTGGATCGTGGGTCGTCGTGAGGCAGGGAGTCAGTTCTGCGAAGGGATGAGGAGTCATAAAGAATTATGGACCGAAAAATCACGCGTGGTAGACGGCCAGCGACTGCATTGAGCGATGCGGTGTGGATTGGGCGGGCACTGCCGCAGTCGTCGGAGCAGGCATGGCCGCCGAAGCCGCCGGTTCGCGATCACAGCAAGGATCCTCATCTGCGCACCAGCCTGCGCGCCGAACTGCCTTACGAGGTGATCATCAATTATGGTATGACCATCTCCTGCGCGGGACGGGTCCGCGATATGAGCATGAGCGGCGCGTTTGTCGAAATGGACGTCGGGGATCTGGACGAA
>JAJYDT010000162.1 GCA_021777335.1 Pseudomonadota bacterium
GGCAGGTCTTGGCGATGCCCGATTTGAGGTTGTCGGGCACCAGGATCTCGGGCACCCCGCCGAAGAAGGTGAACGCCCTGACGTGGCTGCCGATCCAGTCCGGCAGGCTCTGGCTCCAGGTGGCTTCGACATAAGTGTAGGCCTATGCACCCAGGACCGCGACGAAGATCTGAGCCGCACGGAGCTCCCCCATGCCGGGATCCGTGACCGGCACGGTCATCCCCGCATAGTCGATGAAGCACTGCTCCCCCGGCCGGTGGTGTTGCCGCATGACCAGATCCTGGCGACCCAGCCAGGCGCGGTAGTGAGTGTGGTCAGCCAAATTGAGGTTCTCTGGTCAAGTTATATGAGGGGCAGACGGCGGCATAAAAAAGCCACACAGCCCGATTTTGTGAACGGGGCGGCATGGCTCGGAGCGAGCGATTTCTCAGATCAGAACGGCGGACCGGCGGCAGATAGCAGGCGACTTCCGCCTTCCAGAGGGCCGTCATGGGGAAGTCCTGCATCCACCAGTCTCGCCAGCGTCGCAGGGTGCGTCCGGGAATGTCGAGCAGAGCGCAAACCGCCTGGGCGCCCGGTGTTCTAGCGGTCAGCCGTCCGGCCATCAGCAGGATCACCAGGGCCAGATAGACCCGGCGCCCGAAAAACCGCACGGAGGGTGATGTTCTGCGCTTGTGGCAGTGACTGCAGCAGAAGCTGAAGCGCGAGGCGTACGGCATTCTGAAATCCCGTAAACAACCTCTGGGCTTGCGGGGGTAGTCCGCCCGATGCCACTTCCCACCACAGGCACACCGAGTGGTCCTGGCTTCTTCGGCAAGGGCTTCATCAACGCGGTACAACAACTGAAATATTTTGGGATCATGCAGAAGGTTATGGCACACTGACGGGGTCCTTTTCTTGGCTGGAAAGTGACACTCCCCCAACAGGCGCGTTTGTTCAAGCTCTTCGAGGGGGTTTACCCCCAGCCCCTCACGCTACGTGACCGTCAGCGTATCCAAAGCCATCAATATCTCTGACCGTACTCAGTAGCAGTCACAGAACCACGAATACTGGAACCCGTCGGGTTCCCGCTCCTTGTATTCCTGCAGTGCTGCTTGATGACGTAAGACGCCTAACTTCTTGCGCCCCATGAGCCCGGAACGGGCGATCTCCCTGTCCCTATCACCTTGGCGCATCCGCACCAGGATTTGGCGAATCGTAAACATCTCAAACCTCCGATTACTCATGGTCACCCCCCAAAAGCTGGGAGAGTAACCGATCAAGGGAAGTTCAAGACCCTACTGAGGCACTAAGTGGGTGGCGCCATTACGCCGACCCTGAGTTGGCTCCTTTATACCGACCCCGTTTTGGCGCCATATTGCCGACCCGTGACACCGGCCCCACGCAGCGGCCCACTCAGCGACGCGGCGGGTTCCCCGCGCGAGTGGTGGACGTGATCGGCTTCTACGTGTTGTTGCCGGACGCTCTGTAATGTACACTTTGATGTACATAATCTGACGGGAGCACATTCATGCCTGAAACCACCTTCACCGAATTACGCAACCACGCCAAGACCTGGTTCGATCTGGTCGAGGCCGGGCAGACAGTGCGCGTGTTGCGCAATGGCAAGCCTATTGCTGAAATTCACCCCATCCCGGCGCAACTGCCCTCCTGGAAGCAGCGTCCGGCGCACCCGCTGGCCATCGGCGGCAAGGAGATCAGCCGGCTCATCCTCGACGAGCGCGGAGACTGATGCGCGTCTATTTCGACTCATCGGCCTTTGCCAAGCGCTACATCGACGAAACCGGCACCGCTGACGTTCTGGCGTGGTGCGAACGGGCCAGCGAACTGGCGCTGTCGGTCATCGCGGTGCCTGAACTGATCTCGGCCTTCTGTCGCCTGCAACGGGAAGGACGACTGACGGACGCGCAATACCAGATCATCAAGCGCGCCCTTATGCTCGATATCGCCGATGCGCTGATCTGCGATACCACGCCCCAGGTCATCCAGCACGCCGTCAAAGCTTTGGAAAACCACACGCTGCGCGGCATGGACGCTATCCACCTGGGCGCCGCCTTCGCCTGCACCGCCGAAGTGTTCATCTCAGCCGACGCCCGCCAATGTCGCGCCGCCGAGGCCTTCGGTCTGCAAGTGGTATCGCTGTGAAACACAAGCCGCGTCACCACCTCGCCTTCGCTACCTTGCGTCTGGAGGGCGGCCTATTCCTGCCCGACCAGTTGGAAAAAGCAGCCAGGGGACCGTGGCCGCCACCGTCCGCGATTTACGCACATACGGTGGCACCAGTGCCGAATTGAATTTAATCCCCGAACCCGAGCGATCCCGAACCTTGGGGACCTTCACTGGCACAGGGCCCAGGGCAGTCATGATCTCTCGCTCCGGCAGGTGGCCGTTACGAACGACCGCCTGACGACCATTGACCATCCGTACAGCAGAAAACTCTTCCAGCAATACGGCCACCTCTGTCTCTATGGCCTGTTCGATCAGGGAGCGTGCCGCTCGCCGCAGCACGCCCTCTATCCCCAAGCCCAGCTCTCCCATACCACCCTCAAATACGGTATTCTTTTCCACGGCGTACTCCTTACGTTGCTTACTTGGTCTGCAAACCCTTTGTAGCAACAGTACGCCACCTTACTCAAGTCAGTTGTAATCTGCCTGTACACCAGATTCGATCATAGCTCTCGAGCGCGAAGACCCGCCGCGCTCCGGAAACCGCCTGCCGGATTTTCGCCTCGCCGAGCGTCTGCCCTGGGCGCGCGCCATGCTCGATCACCTTGACGACCCCGCCGTGCTGCATTG
>JAJYDT010000047.1 GCA_021777335.1 Pseudomonadota bacterium
AACCGCAGACCCGGCATTGAAACCGAACCAGCCGACCCAGAGCAGGGACGCGCCGATCACGGTGAGCACAAGGTTATGGGGCGGCATCGGTTCCTTTCCGTAGCCCTTGCGCTTGCCGAGCATGAGTGCCGTCACAATGCCGGCAACGCCCGCGTTCAAGTGCACCACCGTACCTCCTGCGAAGTCGAGCGCACCCAGGGTATTGAGCCAGCCGTGCGCGGACCAGACCCAGTGTGCGATCGGGCAGTAGTCGAGGATAAGCCACAACCCCATGAACCAGATCATGGCCGAGAACTTCATGCGCTCGGCGAACGAGCCCGCGATCAGCGCCGGGGTAATGATGGCAAACGTCATCTGGAACGCCATGTATACCGACTCCGGCACGGCGCCCGAGAGATCGCTTACCGTGGTCTTGCCCATCCCTCTAAGGAATAACCGGCTCAGATCGCCGATCCAGGGCGTGCCGTCCGTGAATGCGAGGCTGTAGCCAACGATGTACCAGAGCACAGTCACGAGACACGTGACCACGAAGCTCTGCGCGAGCGTATCGAGCACGTTCTTCTTGCGCACCATACCGGCGTAGTAAAGGGCGAGCCCCGGGATGGTCATCATCAGCACCAGCGCCATCGACGTCAGCATCCATGCCGTGTCACCCGGATTGATCGCGGGATTCGCATCGCTGCTGACCGCCTCCTTGGCGACCGGTGCCGGCGCCGCGACCTGAGCCGGAGCAACCGCCGGAGCGACCGTTGGCGCTGCCGCCGGCGCGGACATCGCCGGGGTCGTGGTCGCGGATGAAGCGTTATCAGCAAGCGCGAGCGGCGCGCTCGAGACAAGGACAGCTGCGAGCAACAGGCCCTTCAAAAGGGTCGTCAATGGTCTCATCGGGATACTCCTGAAAAAAAAGGCAACTTGCCCCCTCACGGGGAAAGGAACTGCGCGCGTGATCTGCGGGTGGTCGCTCACAGGGCCTCCTCACCGGTCTCCCCGGTACGGATGCGCACGACCTGTTCAAGATCGGCGACGAAGATCTTGCCGTCGCCGATCTTGTCGGTGCGTGCGCTTTTCACGAGGGCGTCGAGTACCGAATCAAGCATCGAGTCCGCGACCGCGACCTCGATCTTGATCTTCGGCAGAAAATCGACCACGTACTCGGCGCCTCTATAGAGCTCTGTGTGCCCCTTCTGGCGCCCAAAACCCTTGACCTCGGTGACAGTGATGCCCTGGGCGCCAACCTCGGAGAGCGCCTCCCGGACATCGTCCAGCTTGAACGGCTTGATGATTGCCGTGATGATTTTCATGAAGACTCCTTTGACTCCTCAACGTGGCATTGGAACAGGTGTGCCCGGGGCAGATTACAGGGCCCCGGGCCTCTTCCAGGTCAGAACATCAACCCGGTTTCCATCGCGATCCGGAACTGATTCGCATTGGTTCCCAGCGAGCCGAACGCCGACCCGGGGGCAAAATCCACAGCGCGGACGTAGGAAGCCTCGGCGCGCGCGAAAAATCCCTGGTCTTGATAGGTGGGCGTGAACGTGAGTGTCCAGGCCTTGCTGTCCGGCCCGTACCCCAGGATATTGCTGTTCGCGCTCCCCGCATCGCCCGAGCTCGTGGCATATTCAAGCCGGCTGCCCAATGACCAGCGCTTGGTGAAGCTGTAGCTCGCAAGGAATACCGCCCCGGAGGCGTGCGCGCTGCCGGTAAAACCCGCCGAAGACGACGCGGGCGAGTCCATGGCGATGAGATACGGAGTAAACACCCAGGGCCCGGTCGAATAGGTCCACATGAGGTTGTAGAGCTGCGCGTTGGCGTCCGTGAACGTGGGATTGGACGGGGTATTGCGATCAGGAACCAGCGCCACAAAGCTCACTGTATTGGTCGGGCTCAGCGAATACCCGACCATGGCCTCGACCGCACCGTAGTTCTTGGAATAAAAGCCGTCGCTCACCTGCAACGCCGCGGATACCGGACCGTTGGCATAGTTCGCCTGCACGCCGCGGCTCACGGCGTTTTCCATATCGTTCCATACCAGCCCCCGCTGGATATTGAAGTTGAGATAGGTATAGGTAGACTCCTGACCGATCATCGTGGCGAGTTTTCCGGCCTCGAAAGACCATTCGCTGTTGGGAACGAGCTTCAGGTAAGCCTCGGGCACGGGTCCGAAGAGGTTCGTGTACGTGGTCGTCGTGGCGCGCGGGACCCCCACGGAAGGAAAGGCGTAGGCGCCGGCCTGAACATAAAACTGCAGCTCCCCGGTGGTTTTCTGCAGGATCACGAAGGCATTGGAGGCCTCAAACCGGTTCCGGGGGTTGGATCCGTTCGGCGCGCTGGAATCGCTCCACATCCCGCTCACGATGCCCTGGGCACTCAGGGTGCCGAGCGGACCGCCGTTAATGTTGACGGGTGGAGGTAAAGTTAATGGGTCGGCGTGAACCCCGCGCGCCCAGCCAGTCGCCGCGCCCACCAGTACCAGCAGCGGCAAAACCCGTGCTTTGGTATGACTCATCGATGCGTTCCCCTGTAAGAGTGTTGGGACGAATGCTCGCGACAATCCCTATCGAAAGTCTTCCCCGGCGTGCCTTAGAGCAGTTTTCGTGCCAAACTGAAATTTACTTTAGAAACATTGCTTTACAGAGAACCACCAGGCAGGAACAAGAACCTGTGCACCTCATTGGTGCAGTTGCGCACGGACAATGCCGCATCGGTGTGCGCTTCGATGAACAAAAAGACGGGGGTTCGGGGGGCTGCACGTCAGGGCTTTTCGCCGTCGCAACCCAGCGCTCGCATCGTCGTCAGCGCATCAAATTCGGGGTTGTCACGGCGCAACGTATACCCCCGCGTCGGGCATTTTCTTCTGCCGTGTTTGCGGAGACGCTCTCTCCGTCTGCGCGCTATCGTATCTGACAAAAACGGATTGGATCACTTCTGGCGGGGATCTTCTGATGGGGCTGCCGGTACGGCGGCGGCAGGCCGCCGCGAGCAGGGATTCGCTGACCCTTGAATGCGGTCGTCCGCCACTCCTGAGTCTCTGCCACGAGACCCGCTCTACCAGAGCGTGCCGATGGAAAGCCAGAGGTGAGCGCCTGCACCCGGCACCGAGGAGCTGAGATCGGTGTCAGAGGTCCAAAGTCCGAGGTTCCACGACTGGATACGCTTCGTGAGCCCGGCGGCGACGTCCGTATAATGCGGAACCTCCGCGCCGCTCGTATGGCCGGCGTGCAGGATCAGGCGAAAACCGCTGCCCAGATGCAGGCGATCACGCACCGAGAGGTAGGTATCCCCCTGCTGCCAGTCACGCGACACACGCCCGCTGATGCCACCGATACCCAAACGCAGGTATAGCTCATTGAAGTTGAGCGCGCTCTCGTTGAAACGGTGGGCAACCACCCCGAAGTTCCAGCCGAAGCCCGAGGACAGCCGCTCCTTCATGCCCCCGCGCAGATCAGCGCGCACCCATGCGTCATTGCGGTCCATGGTTGAGCCCCAGACCGAGGCGTAGAGCCCATAAGGGCCGTCATAGCCTCCGCCCCCCTGAAGCGCCGGGTTGTTATTGCTTTGGGAGATACCGCGCCATACGAAATTACTCACAGCCTGGCCATCGCCATAAAACCCGGCGGCCTGCGCGACCGGCATGGCGAGCAGGGCAAGGGCGGCTGCCACGAGCAAAGACGTCTTCATGAACCCTCCGACCCGGGCGTTGAGGGCGCTACACTAACATGGCGAGGTTCCGGCTGGGAACGTTCCGGATGCCGGAAACAGGGGGGCAAAGATGAGCCTTGCGGCGCCCGCTTCGGCAACCCCCTGATGGGGTTAGCGCCAGCTCGATCCGGGGTTTCCTCCCGCCTCGTCCATCAGCGACGTCACCCAGACGCTGGGGTAGAGATCCCCGAAACCAGCACCGTTTCAAGACGCAGCCGGGGGCGGGCCAGTCCCACCCTATAGGGCTCGAATCTACGCCGGATGAGATAATGGATCATGTCTTGGGCGGTGGCCCGATCTCGTGGCCCTGGGGAGAATCGTATTGGACGGTATTCAGTTCAAACAGCCAGAACTCTACTCGAATCGCGAGCTGGGCCTGCTTGCGTTTCACCACCGGGTACTGGATCTCGCCATGGACGACGCCGTTCCGCTTCTGGAGCGTCTGCGATTTTTGTGTATCTCCAGCACGAATCTGGACGAGTTCTTTGAGATTCGGGTCGCCGGCATCAAGGAGCAGATCGCATTCGGCTCGGCCCAGCCGGGCCCGGACAACCTGTCTCCGCGGGAAACATTGGCGCAGATCAGACGTGCCGCCCATGAGCTTGTCGAGGATCAGTACCGGATACTGAATGACGTGTTGATCCCGGCGCTGGCCGCTCAAAATATCCGCTTCGTACGGCGGACCCAGTGGAATGATCGTCAAGCGGAGTGGGTTCTCCGTTACTTCAATAGTGATCTGCTGCCCGTGCTCAGTCCCCTGGGACTTGATCCTGCGCACCCATTCCCGCGGGTCCTGAATAAAAGCCTGAATTTCATCATTTCACTGGAAGGCCGGGATGCATTTGGCCGCGCCGGCAGCGTGGCCGTCGTACAGGCGCCACGATCGCTTCCGCGGCTGATCCCGCTGCCCCTGGAATATGCCCAGGGGCCACATGATTTTGTCCTGCTCTCGTCTATCATCCACGCGCAGGTGAATACGCTCTTTCCAGGCATGAAGGTCACCGGTTGTTACCAGTTCCGGGCGACGCGCAATAGCGATCTTTTCGTCGATGAGGAGGAAATCGACGATCTTCTGCGCGCCGTACAGGGAGAGCTGCTGACGCGACACTACGGCGATGCGGTACGTCTCGAGGTGGCCGACAACTGCCCGGCCGATATGGCCGACTTCCTGTTGCAGCAGTTCAATCTCGACCCGGATGATCTTTATCGCGTCAACGGACTCGTCAATCTGAATCGCCTGTTGGCCATTTATGACCTGCCGGATCGCGGTGACCTCAGATATCCGGCATTCAGTCCGGCACCCCTGAGTCAGGGCGCTCATGCCACCGACCTGTTTGAGCGGATACGTGCACGCGATATCGTTTTACACCACCCCTACCAGTCCTTTGCGCCGGTGCTGGAGTTTGTCCGCCAGGCGGCTGCGGATCCCAGCGTACTGGCCATCAAGCAGACACTGTACCGCACCGGAACCGATTCGGATTTCGTGCGGGCATTGATCGATGCGGCGCTGGCAGGAAAAGAGGTGAC
The DNA here is from genome assembly GCA_021777335.1 of Pseudomonadota bacterium. GTDB lineage: Bacteria > Pseudomonadota > Gammaproteobacteria > Acidiferrobacterales > Acidiferrobacteraceae > JAJYDT01. The sequence goes on from JAJYDT010000047.1 coordinate 5,227, forward strand.
AGTGGTCATTGAGCTGCGCGCCCGTTTTGACGAGGAGGCCAATATCGCGTTGGCTTCCAAGCTGCAGGAGGCGGGTGCCCACGTGGTCTATGGTGTGGTTGGCTACAAGACACACGCCAAGATGATTCTGGTGGTCAGACGGGAGGGGCGTCGCCTGCGCCGTTACACGCATCTTGGCACCGGAAACTATCACGTGCGCACGGCCAGCCAATATACCGATATTGGCCTGCTCACCGCGGATCAGGCGTTCGGCGAGGATGTACACAAGCTCTTCCAGCAGTTGACCGGGCTTGGGCGAGTGACTCGACTCAAGCGTATCCTGCAGTCTCCCTTTACCCTGCACCGTAATCTGCTGGCGAAGATTGCCCGCGCCACCGACTGCGCCCGCCAAGGACAGCCTGCACGCATCATCGCGAAGATGAATGCGCTCGTTGAACCCCAGATCATCGCCGCGCTCTATGAAGCGGCATCAGCGGGGGTCAGGATTGACCTGATTGTCCGCGGCATCTGTTGTCTGCGTCCGGGCGTGCCCGGGGTCTCCGAGTCCATCACGGTACGGTCGATCGTCGGCCGGTTTCTCGAACACTCGCGGGTCTACTGCTTTGAGTACGGGGACGAGCAGGAACTGTACTGTTCCAGCGCGGACTGGATGGAGCGAAATTTCTTCCGGCGGGTGGAGGTCGCATTTCCGATTGAGGACGCTGATGCGAGAACGCGGCTCCGTGCATCGCTGCTGCAATATTTGAATGACAATACCGAGGCCTGGCGTTTGCACCCGGACGGCAGCTATCACCGTATCAAAGTAGCCGCCAGTGAACGCCCGCGTTCCGCGCAGAACGGTCTCTTGCGGACCCTGGCACAGACACCTCCTGCGTGAACATCCGGCCCGCGCAACGGGCGGGTCGGTTCCGGTCAAACGGATGTCAAAGTGAACCGGGCCGGTTTCAGGCGCGCCGATTCCTGCTCCAGATCGGCGCGTGTCAGCGGATGGGCGGCGAGCCACCCCCGGGGAAATCTCATCCGTAATCCGCTGGGCAGAGCGGTGAGCGTCGGCGTGGGCAATTTCCGGTCGGTGCGGTTGCGGTGCAGAAGGACGGCAATCCTCAAGAGCACACACAGCCTGCGCGCGATCCTGGCAGTGTGCCGGGGCATGGCCTGAAAGACCGCGTCCGGAAACTTGCGACGGTGACCACGCACGAGTGCGGCCAGGATTGTTTGTTCCGACCGCGTGAACCCGGAGAGATCCGAGTTTTCGATCAGATAGGCCCCGTGTTTGTGATACTGGCTGTGCGCGACGGCGAGACCGATTTCATGCAACTGCGCAGCCCAGCTGAGCAGTGCGCCATCGCGCGCGTCCTCAAGGCCCCAGGCCTTGGAAACGATCCGGAGATAGCATTCGGCCGTGCGCGCGACCCTCATGCCCTGTCGGGTATCTATTTCGTAGCGGTTCCGTAACGCCTTGATCGTGCGCTCACGTACATCCTCGTGCGGTATCTGGCCCGGCAGATCGTACAGCAACCCCTCGCGAATAGTGCCAGTGGTCGTGGTCATGCGCTCCAGGCCCAGGGAACCGAAGATCGCGGACAGGATGGCAAGCCCCGCAGGCACGATGGGTGCCCGCTCGGGGCGCAATCCAGGCAATGACAGACGTCGTGTATGACCGGCCGCCAGCACCATCTTGCGCAGACGATGAAGCGCGCCGACCGTGATGGCGTCCTCTGACCAGCCCAGGGCCCGTATGACCTCCATGACGCTGAGAATGGTGCCGGAGGCACCGATGGCCACATCCCAGCCGAAGCGGCGGTATTGCGTCTGGATGTTCTGCAGTTCGAGACCAGCCGCAATTTCTGCGCGCTGCATGCAGGTATTATTGATCACTCCTTTTGGAAAGTGGGCGGCGGTCATGCTTAAGCTGCCCATGTCCAGGCTTTCCATATACAGCGGTTCATGCCGTTCGCCAATGATAAACTCGGTGCTGCCGCCCCCCACATCAACCACAAGTTTTCTCTTGCCATTCCCGGCGAGACTGTGGGAAACACCCAGATAGATCAGGCGTGCTTCTTCCCGCCCGCTGATGATGTCAATGGGGTGCCCCAGTATTCGCTCTGCCTCACTGATCAGCACATCGGCATTGCGGGCGCGCCGCAGGGCACTCGTTCCAACCGCATGTACGCTCCCGGGTGGCATGTCCCGCAATCGCTGGCTGAATCGGGCAAGGCATTCGAGGGCACGGCGGCGAACCTTGGCCGTGAGACAGTGGTGACGATCAAGGCCTGTCGCGAGCTGAACCGTTTCGCGCAGGCGGTCGATAACATGCAGCTCGCGATCGGTGACGCGTGCCACGACCATGTGAAAACTGTTGGAGCCAAGATCGATGGCTGCTACCGCGCGTACCGGCTTCTTCATCCAAATCGCTCCGAGAAATTGTGCCTTGTCACATGGTGCGGGACACGCCCCTGACACCACCTCCGCCTGCGGTTGTACCTCTCTGGATCCCATGGGATTGCACACCCATGGTCTCCGCGACAGTGTTTGAACCGTGTGCCGATTGCCCGATACGTCAGGGTCAGCGGGGCCGCGGCCCCCTAAACCGGAAAGTTCCCCGATGATGACAGCACCGGGGAATTTCGACCAGAGCGCCGCTCGTACTGCGTCCGCGGCGACCTTTCGTCGTCGCGGCTCCGCCACGGACACTCGGCGAGCGTGCTGACTGGCAACAGGGTCGGGGCCGATGTTTCCGGAGAATTCCCGTACCGCCCCGTTTCGTCCAGGCATTCGATCTTGCCCTGGGCAGACCGCGCGGGTTCTTGCAGCGGGGGCAACGCGGACCCCCGGGCGCGGGGGAGCGGCCAACCCACGGAACGGGAAGCGCGTATCAGTGGCGGGCCTATCAGCGCACGCGCTAAAATCCTCACTTCTTTGAGAGATGGCGATGCCTCTCCGAGACCAGGGCATGGTCGCTACCCGGTTCGCGAGGTTTCGCCTGATCTTTTCCGTGGCTCAGAACACCAAGGCGGCAACATGAAGGCAAGTAACCGTTTTGTGGAACAGGCCGCGGCCCTTGTACGGGACGTGCTGCCGGAACTCCGGCGCGACACCGAGCAGGTGCTGCGGGCCAGGCTCGAGGCCTTCTTTGCGCGTCTCGATCTCGTGACACGCGAAGAGTTCGACGTGCAGAAGGCGCTGCTCGCACGAACCCGCGCGCAGGTCGAGCGCCTCGAGCGCGAGATCGCTCTGCTCGAGGCCGGGCGCCGGCAATAAAAAGCGGCCCGAAGGCCGCTTTTTGGGTGACACAAACAGAACAGGCTTAGCGCGAATGCGAGACCATGTAGCGCACTGCAGCCTCTACCTGGGCCGTTGTGAGCGACGGGTTTCCGCCATGGGGCGGCATGGTACCGGTATGACCATGGAAGCCGTTCAACGCGTGCTTGTAAAGCGTCGGCAGCCCCTTCGCGATGTGGTGCGCCCACGCCGCCTTGTCGCCGAACTTAGGTGCACCGACGATGCCGGGGCCATGGCAGGCCACGCAGGTGCCCTCGAACACGGCCTTGCCGTTCGCCGGCATCGCTGCAGCCTGGGCCGGGGAGATGACCGCATCCAACACGCGCGAGGCGATGGTTGCGTGCCCGGCGGGCGCAGCCTGCGAAGCGAACGCCGCCTTGGCGGCACCTCCCCGAGGATTGATGTCCGCACCCGATACGATCATATGCGCCAGCACAAACAGGATCACCGCCATGGCAATCAGGCTGCCGAAAAGGCCAGCTAACATCTTCACTATTTCACTATCTTCGCTCTTCATCGCTGTGTGGCTCCGCCAGAAAATTGAGAGGGTTCCATGCAATTAAGCGTCCAGCCACCGCAAGGACTAAGGACGCGGTCATAAACCGTCACCAGTATATCAGCATCGCGCGACAGCGGAACAGTGCCTTTCCGGGCATTACTGACTGCCGTCAATAGAGGAGCCGGAACCCAAAGTCGTAGTCGACGATGTTGGTCTTGCTATAGGGTTCGTTGCCCACAAAACCGGTATTGGTCGTAACGACCGGGCCCGCGCCGTAGCTGAAGGTCGTGAAGCGGGCGCCGGCAAAGATCGAGTCGTTGCGTCCGATCAGGTAATCAAACGACACCCCGGCACGCTTCCAGGGTGAGGTGCCAAGCCCCTCGGAAAGGCCGAGAAGAGGGGCATTGATGCTTGGCCGAAGGGTCTCGGCGTAGGCGAGGTTGAGCGACATCGCGAGGCGCTGCGTCATCGCAACCTGAAAGAGCAGCCCGCCCCCCAGGTATTCGTTCGAGTAGGATTCCGTGTAATCGCCAGGGTTGGTCACCGAGGGCGGTTCACCCCGCCACCAGTTGTGTATGCCGTAGGTGAGGTACGGCGTGAACAGCACGTCGCGGCCCCAGACGAAGCCCTGACCGACCCTGAGCGCCCAGTCCGTCATCTTCGAATACTCGGGGAACATGAGCGGCGTGCTACCGGCCCCGCCGTTGTAACCGAGGTGGCCCGAAACCTGGCTGAATGAGATCCGCGCATACAGGTTGTGTATCCCGTCGTCGCGCAGGCCTGTGATCGCGATACGTCCACCGGGCAGCCCGCCCTGATCGGTATCGAAATACCGGGAGGACGGACCGCTCACCCGCTCGCCGTAACCGACTTCACTCTCCATGAACGATAGACTGACGCTGTTATCGATGGCCGTCAGCGTGCGGTTGGGCAGACCCGAGGCACTGGCGGATGCAGGCAAGGCGAGCAGACCTGTGGCGAGGGCAGTCAGGGCGGCGAGAACTCGTGTGGTGGACTTCACATCTTTCTCCCTATTTTACTTATAGTTAGCGGCCGGTACGCACCGGATCCTTCCAAGTATAGAACCCTTCCGGCCCATGTAAACCTAAGTTCGCGCACCATAAAGAGGACACCGACGGCGGGCACAGCGTCCCCGACAGACGTGGACGTTGCTTATTGGCAGCGATATGCTGGCGCCTATGCGCCGTTAGCTCAGCCGGATCACGTTGGATTCCGATGCCAGCGCTCGACGTGTTACAAGGCACGGTGGCCGGAAGTCAAAAGTTGGTACAATCCGCATTCACGCGCCCTTAGCTCAGCTGGATAGAGCGTTGGATTCCGATTCCAAAGGTCAGAGGTTCGAATCCTCTAGGGCGCGCCATAATTCAATGACTTACGTGCTTCTCTGGTAATTGTTCGTGGTTTTTTGGTCCAATTTTGGTCCACGGCATTGAGCCGTAGACCAAAGGGGTCCTAGGGCGAGTATCACGAGACGCGGGCAACATCAGTGGCGCGCGCGTGTCCGTCGCGGTGGGCATGTCGTTACCGAGACCTTCTCGGCCCGCCGTGACGCCGAAACCTGGGCGCACGAGATCGAGCAGGCCATTGAGCAGGGCACGCTCGCAGGGCGAACTGAGGCTGAGAGCACAACCTTGCGCGAGGCGCTCGAACGTTATCGCCGCGAGGTCACGTCAGGTAAACGTGGGGCTGTCGTGGAGCAGTCCCGCATCACCCGTTTACTACGCCACCCGCTCGCGGACCGAGTAGTCGCGAGCATTCGGGGCAAAGACATCGCGGACTACACGGCTGAACGTGCCGCCGCAGGTGCCGCCTCGTCCTCAGTGCACAAGGAGCTCGCCCTGCTTTCGCACCTCTACACCATGTCCCGCACCGCCTGGGGTATGGAGTCTCTGGTCAACCCCGTCCCGCTGGCGAAGACGACCCGACCGAAGCTCCCGCGGGGCCGCGAGCGTCGGCTGCTGGAGGGTGAGGAAGCCCGTCTACTCGACGCCGCACGTACCTACGGCGGCGAGATTGGCCGGGTCATCCCCTGGGCCATTGAGACCGCCATGCGCCGGGGTGAGATCGCGGCCATGCGCTGGGAGCACCTGGACCGGAAGGCCCGGGTGCTGTTGATTCCCGAGACCAAAACGGGAACACCCCGGCGGGTACCGCTGTCGTCGCGCGCCCTACAGGCCCTTGAGGGCTTGCCCCGCCGCCTGGACGGCAAGGTCTGGGGCATGCGCCCGGATTCGATCAGCCAGGCGTTTGAGCGGGTCTGTGGGGCCGCCGGCATCGAGGGACTGACGTTCCACGATCTGCGGCATGAGGCCACGAGCCGCCTATTCGAGAAGGGCTTGAACCCAATGCAGGTGGCCGCTATAACCGGGCATAAGACGTTGCAGATGTTGAAGCGGTATACTCATCTCCGGGCAGAGGACCTGGTGGAGCGGCTGGGCTGATGAAGGTGCGCGACGTGCTGCGCCGCCTCACGGACGAGGGATGGGTCTTGGTGACCACCAGAGGCAGCCACCGACAATTCAAACATCCGGCCAGACCCGGGCGGGTGACCGTGGCGGGGAAACCCGGCGACGACTTGGCACCCGGCACAGTGCAGAGCATTATGAAACAGGCGGGATGGAAATAGGAGAAATAGCGATGCGATACGCGATTGTCATAGAAAAGGCCGAGGGCAACTTTTCCGCCTATGTGCCGGACCTGCTTGGCTGCGTCGCCACCGGCGGCACCGTGGAAGAGGTGGAGCGCGAAATCCGCGAAGCCATCATCCTTCACTTGGAAGGCCTGCGGGAAGACGGGCTGCGGCCGCCGCCCCCCGCCAGCCGGGTTGAGTACGTTGAGGTCGCGGCGTGATGATTATCTGCGCATATCAGGCCGCGTCCTGCTCCGCGGCCGGGACCAATCCCTTGATGAAGGTATGCGCCTTGGCGGCCGCTGCGGCGGCCGTGAGGACCGCGCGCTTGTCCTGCTTGAGTACCCGTAGCCAAGACGCCAAGTAGTCGGCGTGGTTCTCCAAGGTCGTGTTCAGTATTCCAAGCTCCGCGGTCAGAAAGGCCGATCCCATCTCGGCAACAAGCTCCTCCATCGCATACGCATCGTCGCCGAAGCGCTCGCCGAAGGTCCGGTCCAGTCGGTGCTTTGCGCCGCTGCTGTGGGTCATCTCATGCAGGGCAACTGCGTAAAAGTTTTCAACGCTGGTGAATCGTTCCCGCTCGGGTAGGTGGATGGTGTCGTCGCTGCGTCGGTAAAAGGCTTGCGTGCCACCAATCTGGATTTGCGCTTGACTGGCACTCAGGATGCGTTCGGCTGCCTCAAGAGCAACAAAGGCCGGGCGGGCTTCCGTGGCCGGCGCCTCGATGCCGTCGATCTGGTCCAAGTTGAAGAGACGAAAACTCTTGAGGACCGCACCGCGGCGGGTCTCGGTCTCGCCGGCGTCGTTCGTTGCCTCGGCTTCCCACGGCTTATAGAAGACGCACAACTCCGAGCGCGCGCCCTGGCGCACCTGGCCGCCCATGTCGGCGGCTTGCTTGTACGTGAGCCAGTGACTGTAACCGTGTTTGAGCGCTGCACTCCACAAGAAAAGATTCCCGAACAAATCTACTCAAGCACCGTCCGCGCGGCCGCCGCCAAATCTCAGAATGCGATTGTGGCCGAGTGGCGCGCGGCCCTGGCGTCCGCCACCCGGGGGCGAGGCGCGAGGGGGCACTCTCTGCACGGATGGCCCGTAGCTGGGGGCTGGTGGCTGGCCTGCTGCCGCTCGCCGCCGGTATCGGTGCGGGGGGATGTGGGGGGCGGCCCGGCTCACCGGGCATCTGACTCCGTAGGCCGACCCGCTGGCAGTCACTGCGGGGCGCTGCGTGGGCAGGATGGGCGGACCTACCGGGTCTGTCTGACTCAGTGAGATACCGTCGCGACACAGTCTCCAGGCAAAGCTGAAGAGGATAGCCATATGTAACCTATTAGGTTACACTTCGATCCACAATGATCATAGAGTTTCCGGCATAGAGGTCTGGAAATGCTGTTCCGCACAGGCCCCCGCAAGGCTCAGGCCAAACACACCGCGCGGTTGCGGCTGATTCTGGCCCTGCTGAACGCCGTGACTCATGCGCGGCGGATGCCCGGGTCTGCGGCTGCACCCCCTCAAGGGCAAACCGGACGGCCGCTGGGCCGTGGACGTGGATGAAAACTATCGCGTGGTCTTCCGTTTCGAGGAAGGCCACGCCTACGAGGTGGATTATGGCGACTATCATTAAGACTGCCCGCATGCACCATCCGGCACACCCGGGCGAGGTGCTGCGTGCGCTGTATCTCAAGCCCCTGGGCGTCACCATCACCCAGGCCGCCGACGCCCTGGGGGTCACGCGCAAGCACGTCTCCACCATGGTGAACGGGCGTGCGCCGGTCACCCCGGACATGGCGGTACGGCTGGCGATCGTCTTCGCGACCGAGCCCGAGCTGTGGATGAACATGCAGGCGCAGCATGACCTGTGGGCGGTGAAGCGGCAGCCCCGGCCGAAGGTCCGACCCCTGGTCGGGCGTGTGGCGCTGGCGTACCCCTGAAAAACTAAAGTGGAGAAAGGACACACCCACCCCAACCGGTTAGTCCTCACGCACCTGCATCGCGGCGTTGTGATCGAGGAGATCGGCGCCGATCACCACATGACCACTGGCAGCAAGCACTCGTGTATGCGGTCTACTGGCTCACGGGTCGTCCTAGACACTCCCAGAGGGACACCACATAATTCCCAATTGGACGTTGAACTGCTCCTAATGAAGTGTCATAGGAGAAGCTATGTACACGCTCTTTGGCGATTCCCGGTCCGGGAACAGCTACAAGGTCAAACTGGCGCTTGCCCAGCTTGAAAAACCGTACCGCTGGC
>JAJYDT010000048.1 GCA_021777335.1 Pseudomonadota bacterium
GTACCCTGCGCATCAAGGCGGCGCAGGAACGCCGGGGGCGTGGGGGCGTGGGGGTGCCCGCTTTTTGATACCCCTGGTGCCGGGGATACCGGGGGCGCCCGATAACGGTCGAGGTCCAGCGCATTGACGGTGACGGAAAAGCGGTACGCCGTGCGCGTGCCCGTGCGCAGGGCTGCCACACGACCCGTGAGATGGCTGCCATCAAGCGTCGCGGCCAGGGGTGCCAGTGTCCAGCCCTTCGCGGTCCCGTCGATCCCCGTGCGGAACGCAACCCGTGTGAGCGCCTGCGGATCGCGCAGAAGCGGTTTCATCCCCAGGCGCGCAAGCACGGTACGGGCGTTGAACGGCAACACCGCCAGCGTTCCGGTCATATGGAAGGGCGCGAGCAGGAGATGGAGATGAGCGGTCGCGGTGGCCCCGAGGGCTTTCACCTGAGCTCCGGACACCGTGACGGCATCCGCGTGCTCATTAAATGTAACGCGCGCCTTTCCGCTGATGTGAGCGCTTACTTTATGAGAATTGGCAGTTACCAGGGCGGCAAGGGTCATGCGTACCGGCCGGCCTGAAACCATGCGCCCCGCCGAGAAGGTGAGCCCATGGATCGACCAGTTCTTCCCGGTCTTCTCGTTCGTGAACGCAAGGTCCGCATGCGTCACCTCGACGCCGGCCACGCTCAGCGCCTGCGCCATCGGCGAGGAGCGGACGGGCGGCGCCGCGACAGGGACCGCCCCGGGCCCGGGAGGGGCGGTGAGACCAGACCAGTTGTCCACGCCTGCGCGGTTTCGGATAAGGTGGACCCTGAGGCCGACGAGCCGGATCTCGTCGATCACCACACGATGATGGAACAACGGCAAAAGACGCACGCGGATACCGGCTGTGCGGATCGAAGCGAATGTGCCCCCGCCAAAGTGCGGCGGGTTACCCAGCGAGGCCCGCGAAAAACGTACGCCGAGCCAGGGGAAAAACGAGAGCCTGATGCGCCCTTTGATCGTCAGCGCGCGACCGGTCTTCTGGCGCACCAGCGCCACGAGCCGCTGTGTGTAGGCGTTCGGATTGATGACCCGCGGCAGGACCAGGACGGCCCCCGCAAACAGCAGGGCGAGGATGAGCACGATAAGGCCGGCAACGCGCCCGAACGTTCTCAACAGACCTCCCCCTTGAAGCGTGATCGTGGAGCGGGTGAAGGGAATCGAACCCTCGCTATCAGCTTGGGAAGCTGAAGTTCTACCATTGAACTACACCCGCATAGCAATACGTTGCGCGCGACCCTACAATGGTGCCTCAGTGTAACGGATTTTCGGCCTTTGGACACCTCCATGAAGATCATCGTGAACGGCTGCGAACAGAATTTCGAGTCCCCGGTCACGATCGCGCTGCTGGTCGCGCGGCTCGGTCTCTCGGGGGGGCGGATCGCGGTGGAGGTAAACCGCGAGATCGTGCCGCGGAGCGCGCACGGCACTCATGAATTGCGGGATCACGACCGCGTCGAGATCGTAGGCGCGGTGGGGGGCGGCTGATGGCTGCGTCATTGCAGAACCCAGGCATGGCAGACGATATGCTCGAGATCGCGGGACGTCGCTATCACTCGCGCCTGCTTGTCGGGACCGGGAAATACCGGGATTTCGGAGAAACACGCCGGGCGATCGAAATGAGCGGCGCCGAGATTGTCACGGTGGCGGTACGGCGCGTCAACATCGGCCAGAAGGCGGGCGAACCCAACCTCCTCGATGTACTCGATCCTCGACGCTACACCCTGTTGCCGAACACCGCCGGCTGCTATTCCGGGGAGGACGCCATCCGTACGTGCCATATGGCGCGCGAACTGCTGGATGGTCACCGCCTGGTCAAGCTTGAGGTCCTGGGCGACGAACATACGCTGCTGCCGAACGTCACCGAGACCTTGAGCGCCGCGCAGACGCTTGTGCGCGAGGGTTTTGAGGTGATGGTATACACGAATGACGACCCGCTCATGGCCAAGCGGCTTGAAGAAGCTGGCTGCGTTGCCGTCATGCCGCTCGCAGCCCCCATCGGATCCGGGCTGGGTATCCGCAATCCCTACAACCTGAAGCTCATTGTCGAGCGCGCACGCGTGCCGATTCTTGTGGACGCCGGGGTCGGCACCGCGTCGGATGCGGCCGTGGCCATGGAGCTTGGCTGCGATGGCGTGCTCATGAATACGGCGATCGCCGCCGCGCGCGATCCGGTGCTCATGGCCTCCGCCATGCGCAAGGCCGTCGAAGCCGGCCGCGAGGCGTATCGTGCGGGGCGCATGCCGAGACGTCTGCCGACTGCCTCTTCACCCGAGGCCGACTGGGCCACGTCGTCGGCACCCTAGGGTGACGGCCATGGATGGGCGGCAGGTGCGCAGTTACGTGCTGCGCTCGGGCCGTATGACCGGGGCGCAGCGGCGCGCGATCGACGAGCTGTGGGCGCGCTTTGGCCTGGCGCGACTGCCCGATGATCCCACGACGGTCTTCGGACGGCGCGCCCCCTGCGTGCTCGAGATCGGCTTTGGTAACGGGGAGGCCTTGCTTGCCCGCGCGACAGCAGATCCCGCGCGGGACTATGTCGGCCTTGAGGTCTACCGCCCCGGTATCGGCCACGTGCTGCTCAATCTCGCGCAGCAGTCGCTGCCGAACGTCCGCCTCGTCGAGGCGGACGCCGCCGAAGCCCTGCGCGGATTCTCTGCCGTGTTCAGCGAGATCTGTGTCTGGTTTCCCGACCCGTGGCCGAAGAAGCGCCACCATAAGCGCCGACTGATTCAGCCCGGGTTTGTCTCCACGCTCGCGCAGGCCCTGCGCCCCAACGGCATACTCCATCTCGCTACCGACGATCCAGGGTATGCGGAGGTCATGCGGGAAACCGTGGTGACCAGTGGTGCGTTCCTGTCCACGCCGTGCCCCGGCACCGGCAGGCCGGAGAGCCGGTTCGGGCGGCGCGCGCGGGCCGCAGGACGTTGCGTGGAGGACTTCTGTTATCTGCGCCTACAGCAAGACCCTCAGGCGGTCGAGCCGCACCCTTAGGGTAGTACCCCTCAGGCTGCGGAACACCAGGAATTCGGCGCCCTTCTCGGTCACGAGATCGAGCGGCTGGCCCCATTCGAGATGTTCAACGCCGCCCTCTCTCCAGCGCAGGCGCAGGCGCTCGCGATGCAGGATCGCACGCTCAAGACGGTCGTAATCCGCGCAAGGGATGGACTGATAGTCACTCATCTTCGCAGGCGATGGTCACCGAACGCGCGTCGGCGTCGAGATGAAATACGATCGGGCGACAACAAACCGCGCAGTCTTCGATATATTGCTGGCTGCCGCCTGACCAGTCAGCCAGGGTCTCGAACGCCTCACCGCAGTAAGGACAGTACACCATGACGGGTTCTACGGCATCCATGGGCAAGGAACCATCGGTGCCCCCAATGCCGCGGGCTGGCCGATAAAAAACACGCGATTAGGAACCGAACCGCATGAGCATCAATCTGAGAACCGCCAACAGCCGCGTCATGCTACCACAACGGGGAAGTCCAGGCATGCGCGCTACGCCCGCCCGGGGTTGCTTATGAGTGGGTTCGGTTAGCCTACGTACAGGGTTGCGGGATCGGGTCCACCAGGCTAGATGTCGAGGTTGCTCGCTGCGAGTGCGTTGCGCTCGATGAACTCCCGCCGCGGCTCGACCTGATCGCCCATGAGTGTGGTGAACATGAGGTCAGAGGCCACCCCGTCTTCGATGTTCACCTTGAGCAGCCGTCGACAGGTCGGGTCCATCGTTGTTTCCCACAGCTGATCCGGGTTCATCTCGCCAAGCCCCTTGTAGCGCTGGATCGTCTGCCCCCGGCGCGCCTCGGCAAGCAGCCAGGATAGCGCGGAGTCGAACCCGTCGGTGACTGGCGCGCGGCGCTCGCCGCGCTCGATCATCGCGCCTTCCGCGAGCAGATCGCCCAGACTTCTGCCAAGCGCGGGCAGACGCCCATACTCGGCGGAGGCGACAAAATCCCCATCAATCCGCGTGCCGTATATTGCCCCGTGCTCATGCCGCTCGATCAGGATCTCGCGGGCCTCGTCGTGCCCCTCAATCCGCCCCAAATAACGCACACCGGGCACCGTTTCCTTGCCAAGCCGCCGAAGCAGCGCATCGGCAAATGCCTGTGCGGCACCCGCATCCGCAAGTGTTTCGGGATGCAGCATCGGGCTCGTGATCAGATGTTTCAGCACGTGGGGGTCATAACGCTGGGACAGCCGCTTCATGTCCCGCTCGGTCTCAAGCACGGCGCGGCACAAGCCTTCGAGTGCCTCACCCGCCACGGTTCGGCCATCACCGCAGTGCAACGTTGCATCTTCAAGCGCTGCTTCGAGCAGGAAGTCGAGGAACTCTGACTCATCCTTCAGGTAACGTTCGCGTCGCCCCTGCTTCACCTTGTAAAGCGGGGGTTGTGCGATATAGACGTGGCCACGCAGCAGCAGCTCCGGCATCTGCCGGTAAAAGAAGGTGAGCAGCAGCGTGCGGATGTGGGAGCCGTCGACGTCTGCGTCGGTCATGATGATGATGCGGTGGTAACGCAGCTTCGCGACACTGAAGTCCTCATTGCCCACCCCGGTACCGAGCGCCGTAATCAGCGTGCCGACCTCGGGCGAAGACAACATCTTGTCAAAACGCGCGCGCTCAACGTTCAGGATCTTGCCTTTGAGCGGCAGGATCGCCTGAAAACGCCGGTCGCGCGCCTGCTTTGCAGAGCCGCCGGCCGAATCACCCTCCACGAGATAAAGCTCGCACAGGCTCGGGTCGCGCTCCTGACAATCGGCGAGTTTCCCGGGCAAACCGGCGATGTCGAGCGCGCCCTTGCGGCGCGTCATCTCGCGTGCCCTGCGCGCCGCCTCGCGGGCCGTTGCCGCCTCGATAATCTTGTTCGCGATGGCGCGTCCGTCGCCCGGGTTTTCAAGCAGATAGGCGGACAGCTGTTCGATGACCACGGCCTCGACCACCGTCTTGACCTCGGACGAGACCAGCTTTTCCTTGGTCTGCGAGGAAAATTTCGGATCCGGAACCTTGACCGAGAGCACTGCGGTGAGGCCTTCGCGGGCATCATCACCGATGGGCGTAACCTTCGCCTTGCGTGCGAGCCCGAGATCCTCGATATACTGGTTCAGGGCGCGCGTCATGGCGGTGCGCAGCCCTGCGAGATGGGTGCCCCCGTCACGCTGAGGGATATTGTTGGTGTAGCAGAAGACGTTTTCCTGGTAGGAATCGTTCCATTGCATGCTGATTTCTACCGTCACCCGGTCACGTTCCGCACGGATCTCGATCGGTCTTTCGTGCAGCGGTACCTTGTTCCGGTTCAGATCCAGCACAAACGCCGTGATGCCGCCCTGGTACTCGAACAGGTCTTCCTTGCTGGTGCGCTCGTCGCGCAGCGCAATGCGCACCCCGGGGTTAAGGAACGAGAGCTCACGCAGTCGCTTCGCAAGCAGGTCATAGTGTATGACCGTGTCCCCGAAGATGTCCGCGCTGGGCTGGAAATGGATCTCGGTGCCCGTCTCTTCGGTGTCACCGGTGATGGCGAGCGGGCTGACCGGCTCGCCGTCCTTGTAACACTGATGGTGGACGTGGCCGTCGCGCCAGATGGAGAGCTCGAGAAAACTGGAGAGGGCGTTCACAACAGAGATGCCCACCCCGTGCAGGCCGCCCGAGACCTTGTAGGATTTCTGATCAAACTTCCCGCCTGCGTGCAGCACCGTCATGATGACTTCGGCTGCGGAACGACCCTCGGACTCGATAATGCCCGTCGGGATCCCGCGTCCATTGTCCCGCACAGTTACCGAGTTGTCTGAATGAATGGTAATGTCGGCCTGCGTGCAGTAACCCGCCAGCGCCTCGTCAATGGCGTTGTCGACTGCCTCGAACACCATGTGGTGCAGGCCGGTCCCGTCGTCCGTGTCGCCGATGTACATCCCCGGCCGTTTGCGAACGGCCTCAAGGCCCTTTAAGACCTGGATGCTGCTGGAATCGTAAGCGGACTGCTGCTCCATAGGACCTCGCTCGACAGACCGCGTCATTGTATCACCCTTCGGGGTCTTGGGGGCCTGCATTCCCGCGTCAGCGGGGCTTGATGCGCCCTTGTTCCACGTGGAACATGCTGCCCCACGCATCATGCGGCCATTCGTCGCTCGGTGCGGATACGAACCATTGCGCCGGAATCTCGCGCAAGAGCCCCCACAGCCGGCGTGCGTGCTCGCGATCCAGCGCTGCAGGCAGATCATCGATCAAACCGATTGCCGTCCCGCGAAGACGCCGAATCACATCGGTCTGAGCGATCACCAGGGCTGCGCCCACCAGTTTGGTCTGGCCCTGCGATGCGAACAGCCCGAGCGCGCGATCATCGAGGCGAAGCGCGAGATCGAGCCGATGGGGGCCGACGGTCGTAAAGTGGCGGCGGCGGTCGGTGCCGGCCGCGGCGGCCAGGGCGGCACCGAATGAGTCCCCCTCAAACCCGGGATTCAGGTCGGCCTTGATCGCGCCGATCCCGAGACAATCGCTGAAGCGTTGCCAGGTTCTGCTCCACAGGGCCAGCGCATCCCGGGCATACCTGAGCAGCTCCTCACCCTGCTGCACGACGGGCGCGTCCCACGCTGACAGTCCTCGGTCGCCCCGGATGAGCGCCGCGTTACGCTGTTCAAGCGAGCGGCGGTACCGGGTCCAGGTCGACGCAAATCTTGGTTCCACGTGGAACATGAGCCAGAAAAGAAGCCGGCGGCGACTCTCGGCCGACTCCGCCAACCCCGCCGCGGTATCCTGCGTGAGCACCGTGACGGGCAACCCCTGAGCGGCGACATGCTGTACCGTGGGGGTTCCATCCAGGACCAGCTCGCGTCGTCCCGACCGGCACCTCAGGGTGCGTTCCTCAATACCCCCTGTGCCGAGCACCACCTGGGCCCGCACATGGGCCTCCTGTGTACCGAACCGGATCACCGGCACACCAGCCCGCGTGCGAAACGACCGCCCGGTCGCAATAAGGGCGATGGCCTCGAGCAGTGTGGTCTTCCCGCTGCCATTGCGGCCAAGGACCAGGTTGCCAGCGGGGTGGCAGCGCAACGCTGCCCGCTCGATGATCCGGAGATCCCGGATCTCGAGATCAATAAGCATCAGAGACGCATCGGCATGATGACGTAAAAAAGATCAGTTGACCCGGGCATACGCAAGGTACTGCTGCTGTTGGCATCCGACAGACCAAGCTCGATCTCGTCACCCTCAAGAGCGGCCACCGCGTCCGCGAGATAACCTACATTGAATCCCAGCTCGAGTTCCTCGCCAGCGTAGTCCACCGCGATCTCTTCACGCGCCTCTTCCTGATCCGGGTTCTGGGCCGTCAGGGTCAGGTGGTTCGCAGCCAGCGCAAGCCGCACCCCCCGGTATTTTTCACTCGCGAGGATCGCCGCTCGCGCCAAGCCATCCTTAAGCGCGAGCCTCGACACCCGGACAACCGTCTTGTGGTGCGGTGGAATCACTTTTTCGTAATCGGGAAACCGGCCGTCAATGAGCTTCGAGATCAGCCCCGAGGTGCCGGACTGGGCCCGGATGTGGTTCGTGCTGAACGAGGTCGTGACTTCACCGGTGCTCTCGCCGAGCAGTCGCAGGAGTTCCATCACCCCTTTGCGCGGGACAATTGCCTGGAATGGTTCCACCGACACGCCAAGCGGCTGCTCGGCCACAGCGAGCCGATGTCCATCGGTCGCCACCACCCGGACGCGCTCCGGTCCTACGTCAATCAACAACCCGTTCAGAAAGTAGCGTGCGTCCTGCTGTGCCATACAGAAATGGCTTTTTTCCAGCAGCCGCCGCAGGGCCGCACCCGCCCATGGGATGTCATGGTCCCAGGATGAAGGCTCTATGTTCGGGAAATCCCGCACCGGTAAGGTGGTTAGCGAGAAACGGCTGCTGCGTGCCTTAACAATCAGGCGTTCACCCTCTTGCCGGATATCCGTCTCAGCCAGCGCAGGAAGGGCGCGCACGATATCAAAAAATTTGCGGCCAGGAACGGTCACCGCTCCTCCTGCAACCACACGGATCCCGGGAATCCGGCTCTTGACCTCGACCTCAAGGTCGGTGCCGGTAATATCGAGGCAATCCTCTGCTTGCAGCAAAATATGGCCAAGAATCGGTTGAATTTGCCGACGATCGACGATGTTCGCAACAAGAGCGAGGGGCTTGAGCAAATCTTCACGGGATATACGGATATGCATAGAGACCTTTGACCGAAGCCCTAACAGTTTTAATGTTTTTTAAGAGTCCTAGTTACTGTAATTAGGCACCCTGAGCATTGGATAACCGTTATTTTAGTATTTAAAACAGTATTTTATAACGTTTCATTATCGTGTATATCTCGCGCATACTCTTGCCGGGTTTGTGACCGGACCCAGGGGTCAGCGGATTTCCCACACCCCACACACAGGGTCTGCCCACCTTTATCCACAAACCGGTCCCTCATCCTGTTTCAGGTGGTGAGCAGGCGTTGCAGATTGGTATAATCTTCACGCATCCGGCTATCCTCCTTGATGAGTTCTGCCACCTTGCGGCAGGCGTGCAGCACCGTGGTATGGTCGCGCCCCCCGAACGCATCACCGATATCCGGCAGACTCTTTGTCGTGAGCTCCTTTGCAAGCGCCATCGCGATCTGTCGCGGTCGTGTGATCTGTCGTGACCGGCTTTTGGCATGCAGATCCGCGACGCGGATCTTGAAGTATTCCGCCACCGTCTTCTGGATATTGTGTATGGTTACCATGCGCTCCTGAAACGCGAGCAGGTCCTTCAGCGTATCGCCGGCAAGCGCAACGTCGATTGGCCGGCCTGTGAAACGGTTGCTTGCAAGCACGCGACGCAGCGCACCCTCCAGTTCGCGAACATTGGAGCGCACGCGTTTGGCGATGAAGAACGCCACCTCGTCAGTCAGGGCAACCCCCTCCTGTTGCGCTTTTGTGATCAGGATCGCGACCCGCGTCTCGAGTTCAGGCGGATCGATCGACACTGTCAAGCCGGAGCCGAAGCGCGAAATAAGCCGTTCCTCGACGCCGATGAATTCTTTCGGAAACCGGTCTGCCGTGATGATTACCTGACGCTGACCCTCGAGCAGGGCGTTGAAGGTGTGAAAAAACTCCTCGGAGGAACGCTCTTTACCCACGAAAAACTGTATGTCGTCAATCAGCAGCGCATCGAGTGACCGGTAAAATTTTTTGAATTCATTAATGGCGTTGTGCTGTAGCGCCTTGACCATGTCCGCGACGAATCGCTCCGAGTGCACGTAGGCAACGCGTGCGCCCGGTTTGCGCACAAGCATGAGATTGCCCGCGGCGTGCATCAGGTGCGTCTTGCCAAGCCCGACCCCGCCGTAGACAAACAGGGGGTTGTAGGCGCTCCCCAGGTTTTCTCCGACCTGCCGGGCAGCAGCACGCGCGAGCTGGTTCGATTTACCCTCGATATGGGTGTCGAACGTGAAATCCGGATTTAGCCGCCCGCAGAACGCGGGTGCGCCGCGACTCACAGGTGCCGGTGTGGTCTCCGAAGCAGGTTGCGCTATCTGGCGCGAGCCTACCTCGACCCGCACATCCAGGATGCCCCCGCTGTCCTGGTACTGCCCGACCAGTTCGGCGATGCGCACCATGAACTGGTCGCGTACCCAATCCATGACGAACCGGTTCGGGGCCAGAAGACAGATCTCGCGATTTCCCTGGACTGCCTGCAGCGGGCGAATCCACGTATTAAACTGCTGCGCCGAGAGCTCTTTCTCGAGACGTTCAAGACATCTTTTCCAGACTGTTGGCTGCATCGCGATGGAGTGAAACGACACGTGTGAGGCGGAGGAGTTTACCGCGTTCCGGGCGCGTTGATCCACGATTCCTCGCTGATGGCGAACGTTGACAAGTTCTTCGCAAAGGCATAAGGTCATCGGCTTTTTACGACCATCGAGCGCACTTCGCGAACCCGTCATGAAACGAACCTATCAGCCGAGTGTCCTGAAGCGTAAACGTACACATGGCTTTCGGGCGCGCATGAGCACGCGCAGCGGACGCGCGATATTAAGCGCACGGCGGGCCAAGGGGCGCGCGCGCCTCAGCGCCTGAGGCGGGTGAGCGCCGGCTTCACGCTGCCGAAGACGCAGCGGCTGCGGTGCCCGGCGCAGTTCGCGGCGGTGCTGCGCTCGCGCCTGCGTCATCGCGATTCGTGGTTTGCGACCACGGCGATCCGGCAAGGCGCGGTCACCCGGCTGGGCATTACGGTTTCCCGCAAGGTGTCCAAACGGGCGGTCGACCGTAACCGGATCAAACGCCACGTGCGCGAGTCTTTCCGGTTGAACTGGCGGCTGATCGAAGGCCTTGATGTGGTCGTGACCGCCCAGCCAGCGGCGGCACAGGCAGAAGGGCCGGCGTTGCGCCGCTCGCTCGAACAGCATTGGGATCGGCTTCACCAACGATGCGCACCATCATCCTCACCCTGATCCGGGCCTACCGCTATCTGTTGAGCCCCTGGCTCGGCCGCCACTGTCGGTTCTGGCCCCCATGCTCCCAGTACGCCCTCGAAGCGGTGGATCGTCACGGGGCTCTCCATGGCACTTGGCTTGCCTGTCGGCGCATTGCACGCTGCCACCCCTGGCACCCCGGCGGGGTGGATCCCGTTCCCGAAAACACCCAGCGTTAGCCTATGGAAAACCAACGCCTGTTTCTCTTTATCGCGCTTGCCGGCGTCCTGTTTTTCATCGTCCAGGCATGGCAGCAGGATCACCGCCCGCCACCACCACCCGCGACCCGGGCGATACCGGTAGCGCCCTCCGGTCCCGGCGTCGCGGGCAGTCCACCGCCTGCGACAACACACGCCACCGCGCTCAAGGCCGGCGAAACAGTCACGGTCACAACGGATGTCCTGCGTGTACGCCTCAACACGCGCGGGGCGGATCTGCATCAGGTTGTATTGCGGCGCTATCTTCGGAAGGTCGGCAGCCGTACCCACTACCGCCTCTTCGACGCACGCCACCGGCCGCTCTTTTTTACCCAGTCCGGATTGATCGGGAACGGCCACTATCCGACCCATAACAGCAGCTATGTTGTCCACCACACGAACTACCGGTTTTCTCCCGGCCAACAAACACTCAAGGTGCGGTTCTACTGGACAGGTAAAGACGGGATCCGTGTGGTCAAGACCTACACGTTCCACCGCACCAGCTATATCATCGGGCTTGCGTACCACATCATGAACGGTGGCGCGACGAGCCGCGACCTCTACCTCTACGCGCAGTTTCTCAGGACCCCGCCACCAAAACCCGGGCGGCTACACAGCGCGCCGATCTATCTCGGCGGCGCGCTCTATACGCCGGGAACGAAGTACCGGAAGGTCACGTTCTCCGATATGGCGCACCGCAACCTGGACACACGCGCCACTTCCGGATGGGTGGCCATGTCACAGCACTACTTCGTGGGCGCATGGGTCCCATCGCATGGCCCCGTCCAGTTCTACAGCAAGCACCTGTCGCGCAACCGCTATATCCTGGGATACAAAAGCACCGAGCCGCTTGCGCTTGCCCCCGGGGCCCATGGTGTGCTGCGCGCACGCCTCTTTGCCGGACCGAAAAAACCGTCGCTGCTGAGCAAGGTGGCGCCCGGTCTCGGGCTCACGGTTGACTACGGCTGGCTTACGGTACTTGCGGTGCCGCTTTATTGGGTGCTGGCCCACATTGAGCACTGGGTCGGGAACTGGGGCTGGGCGATCGTACTGCTCACTGTCGGCATCAAACTTGTCTTTTTTCCATTGTCCGCCGCGAGCTACCGGTCGATGGCAAAGATGCGCAGGCTGCAACCGCGTCTCGAGGCGATCAAGGAGCGCCACGGCAACGACCGCCAGCAGGTACAGCAGGCGATGATCGAGCTTTACCGCACCGAAAAACTGAACCCGCTCGGCGGGTGTCTGCCCATGGTGGTACAGATCCCGGTGTTTATCGCGCTCTACTGGGTGCTGCTTGAGAGTGTCGATCTGCGTCAGGCCCCGTTCGTGCTGTGGATCCACGATCTGTCGGCGCCCGACCCCTATTTTGTGCTGCCGATCCTGATGGGCTTGACCATGGCAGGCCAGCAGCTGCTGAATCCGACCCTCAACATGGACCCGCTGCAGCGCAAGATCATGCTCGTGCTGCCGATCGTATTCACCGTGTTCTTCCTGTTCTTCCCGGCCGGCCTCGTGCTGTACTGGGTCGTGAGCAACCTGCTGTCGATCCTGCAGCAGTGGTGGATCACGCGCCTCGAGGCCGCGTCAGCGCGGGCATGACCGGGCGCGTGAGCGCGCGCGATGACACCATTGTCGCGATTGCCACCCCCCCCGGCCGTGGCGCGGTCGGCATCGTGCGCTCCTCAGGACCGCTTGCCCGCAGGATCGCCCAGGGCCTGCTGCACCGTGTGCCCCCCCCGCGCCACGCCGTGTTCGGTCCGTTCCACGATGAGGCGTCGATCCTGGATGAAGGCCTCGCGCTTTTTTTCCCGGCGCCCCACTCCTTTACCGGCGAAGACGTGCTCGAGCTGCAGGGCCATGGTGGCCCGGTAGTGCTTGATCTTATTGTGAAGCGAGTGCTCACATTTGGCGCCCGCCTTGCACGACCAGGAGAGTTCTCCGAACGCGCATTCCTTAATGGAAAGCTTGACCTGGTTCAGGCGGAGGCGGTCGCAGACCTGATCGAGAGCGCCTCCGCGGCGGGGGCGCGTAGCGCCGCGCGTTCGCTGCAAGGCGCGTTTTCGGACGCCGTCAGGACGCTTGCCAAAGGAATCATTGAATTACGCATGCACGCTGAGGCGGCGATCGATTTTGTGGATGAGGAGGTCACGCCCGAAGTGGACGAGGCGCTTTCACGCCGCACCCTGGACGTCATTGCCGCCATCGCCGCGTTGCGGCAGCAGGCGGATGAGGGACGTATCCTGCATGACGGGCTTGTGGTGGCCCTGGTCGGTGCCCCCAATACCGGCAAATCGAGTCTTTTGAACGCGCTTGCCGGTGACGAGGCGGCGATCGTCAGCGCGACCGCGGGCACCACACGCGATCTGCTGCGGGTCTCGCTTACGTTTAGGGGCGTGCCGGTCGAGCTTGTCGACACCGCGGGTCTGCGCGCGACGGAAGACGAGATCGAGCGCGAGGGTGTGCGGCGTGCTGAGCGGGCGGCAAGACAATCAGACCTGCTGCTGCTCGTGCTCGATGATCGTGCCCCCGAACCCCGTCCGGCCGTCCCGGAGGGACCGTGTCTGCTCGTGTACAACAAGATTGACCTTACCGGCCGCAGACCCGGACGCATCGCGGACGCGCCATTCTCTGTTGCGGTTTCCGCGCGCACCGGCGAGGGTCTGGACGACCTGCGGACCCTGGTGAGCGGGCGCGGGCGCGATGCCGACGCCGCCAGCGGTCTATTCAGTGCCCGCCGCCGGCATCTCGACGCGCTTGCGCGCGCCGGGCGCTGCCTTGCGGCCGGCCTTGAAACGCATCGCGCGCACCATGGACTTGAGCTCTTCGCTGAAGATCTGCGTCAGGCACAGCGCGCGCTCGATGAGATCACCGGCCAGTTCACGCCGGATGATCTGCTCGGACAGATTTTCTCGACGTTTTGCATCGGGAAATAGCGGCGTATTCTGGGTGGAATGGGTATCCCCGGAAATACCCGCCCCCGGTCGTACCGTGTTTGGAGCTCGGCCCCGTGCAGTTGAGTAAAACCGGGTATTCG
>JAJYDT010000049.1 GCA_021777335.1 Pseudomonadota bacterium
GAGATAGTTGACGCCGAAACGCTGGCCGGTGCGGTAGACGCAGGAGAGTGCCTTTTGTGCGGCGACCGTGCCGTCCCAAGTCTGGGGTGGGTGAGTGCAGTTGTCGCAGTGGCCGCAGGGTGCGCTCAGGGTCTCGCCAAAGTAGGCAAGCAGCGCCTGACGGCGGCAGCTGATCAGTTCGCACAGGCCGAGCATCGCCTCCAGCTTGTGGTGGGCGATTCGCTTGAACTGCTCGTCCGCATCAGTCTGCTGCACGAACTGGCGGAGCGTGAGGACATCCTGCAGACCATAGGCCATCCAGGCGCTGGCGGGCGCGCCATCGCGTCCGGCGCGCCCGGTCTCCTGATAATAGGCCTCAATGCTCTTGGGCAGGTTGAGGTGGGCCACGAAACGCACGTCGGGCTTGTCGATGCCCATGCCGAAGGCGATGGTGGCGACCATGATCCTAAAAACCGCAGTTGACTTCGCCCCCTAGCCGGTCAAAGCTAATCCTGACGCCGGTTTGCGCCGGTTTGGACGACCCCGGAGGACTCACCCTGTGGGTGAAGCAAAACGGAAAGCTTTGAAGACCCAAAAACCGGTAGCCGTGGATACCTTCGGAGGCCGTATCCACGTCGAGTGGGATCCGACGGCGGCGGTCACGCCGCTTGGGCAGCTGCCGTTCTTCATCGACTTCCTGAAGGTGAGCGGCGTGTTTGATGCCTGGGTCCGGGACTGCCCGTTAACCTACGTCAGCAACAATGCCCCGGACCAGCGCGCGGTACTCGCGACCTTCCTTCTTTCGATCTTAGCAGGACACCATCGCTACGCGCACATCACCGGCATTCGCGAGGACACGATCCATCCGGAGCTCCTGGGGATCGACAAGCTCGTGTCGGAGGACGCGGCCCGCAGAGCCTTGGTACGGATCGACGAGTCGGCGGGATTGGCGTGGTTGAGTCGGCACTTGGCCAAGACCACCCAGCCGCTCTTGAGCACCCCCTGGATCTTGGATCTCGACACCACCATCAAAAGCCTCTACGGGAAACAAGAAGGGGCGGTGGTGGGCTACAACCCCCACAAACCCGGACGTCCCTCGCACAGCTACCACAGCGCGCTCATGGCCAACACGCGGCTCGCTCTCGGCGTCGAGGTGATGCCGGGCAACGCGAGTGCGCCTCTGCACAGCATGCCCGGGATCTGGGCATGGCTCGATGCCTTGCCGGCTGCCGAACGTCCCGCCCTGTTGCGCGGGGACATCGCTTACGGGAACGAGTCCGTGCTGCGCGAGGCGGAAGCCCGCAACCAGCCGTATCTCACGAAATTACGGCTCACGAAGAACGTCAAACGCCTGGTCACCCGTCTCTTCGCCCATCCCGACTGGGAGCCGGCCGGTCAGGGCTGGACCGGGCGTGGGGATACCTTGCAGCTTGCCGGCTGGAGCCGGCCCCGGCGCGTGATCGTCTTGCGCCGGCAGATCCGGGGCGATGTCCTTCTGGCGGCGCAAGACGACCCGCAGGGCACGCTGGCGTTCATCGAAAGCGCAGCCACCACTGCGGCCTATGAGTATGCGGTCCTGGTCACCTCCACCGACTACGAGGTGCGCACGCTGGCCCAGCTCTATCGGGATCGCGCCGACGCCGAGAACAACTTCGATGAATTGAAGAATCAGTGGGGCTGGGGTGGCTTCACCACCCACGATCTCAAACGCTGCCGCCTCATGGCCAGCATGGTGGCGCTCGTGTACAACTGGTGGAACCTCTTTGTGCGACTCGCCAATCCCCACAAGCATCACGAGGCGATCACCAGTCGACCGCTCTTGTTGCATGGGGTTGCCACCAAGACCCAACACGGCGGCCAGACCACGCTTACCATCACCAGCCAACATGCGAAACAGGCGGCGATTCAAGCCGTGCTGACACGTCTCGCGGCCTTCCTAAGCTCCTTGAAGTCCACTGCGGAGCAGTTGACCGACCTCGAACGCCTCTCGCTCATCTTGCGACGCGCGTTTGCGAAATTCCTCCGAGGACGAACCTATCCGGCTGCCTTATTGGCGGCCGGATAGAGAGGAATGGGGGCGGTCAACTGCCGAATCTAGGATGATCAATCCTTCTTCGCGCAAAAAACGTTCCTGGTGCAGTCGGCGCATCTCGTCCGGCAGCCCCGCATGGTAGGGCAAGGCCTCCCGGCCCTTGGCCTGCAGCCACAGGGCCACGTCTTCCACCTTTTTGCGCGACAGGCAGTAGACGATTCCGGCATCCCGCGGGTGCGCACGTTCAAGAAACTGCCACAGCTGTGCGCGGGCGTTTTGCCCCTCGCTGAGCGCATAGTGAATATTGGGGCGATCGAAGCTGTTGATAAAGACCGCGGCTTTCTGCAGTTTGAGCTGCTCGATGATCTCGGCGCGGGTGCGCCCATCGGCGGTGGCAGTCAGCGCAATCCTGGGGACCGTGGGATAACGCTCGTGCAGCACGTAAAGCTGCTGATACTCCTTGCGGAAATCATGTCCCCACTGAGCCACGCAATGGGCCTCGTCGATGGCGAACAGGGCGATCCGTGCCCGGTCCAGCAGCCCCAGCATGCGCTCGGTCAACAGCCGTTCCGGGGCCACGTACAGGATATCCAGCGTTCCTGCGCGCAGCGCCGCTTCGGTGTGTCGCTGGCTGGCCGCATCCAGGGTCGAGTTGAGGAACGATGCGCGCACGCCGAGCTGTCTGAGCGCGTCCACCTGGTCCTTCATCAAGGCGATCAACGGTGATACCACGATCCCGCTTCCTTCGCGCAGCAGCGCCGGGATCTGATAACACAGCGACTTGCCACCGCCCGTGGGCATCAGTGTCAGGACATCCCGGCCAGCCAGCAGGGCCTGGATGGCATCGGCCTGATGATGACGGAACTCGTGGTAGCCGAAGACACTTTTCAGAAGATGGTGGGCGCGGTCCATTTACACGATCTTCTTTGGTGCCTTGGGCGATTTTCTGATCACGCCCTTCCGGCGGCGTCTCGCGGTCGCTGGCCGGGTCCGCGCCGCGCGCCGGGTCTTGGTGGCGGGATCTTTTTTAGCTGCGGGTTTCACAGCAGCCTTTTTTTGGGGCCCTGGCTCCGGGGTCTCTTCGATCTCCACGCCAAACACCCCGGCAAGGTCCCGGGTGGCCAGACGCCGTCGCCTTCCTTGACCAGAGGTTGCGGTCTGCACATCGATCTCGGTAGCGATCAATGCTTCGTGGTCGACATTGCGCAGCAAGAAAAGCAATTCCGGTTTGTGGTCCAGCCGGGCACCCACGCCGTAAAGGACCGCGGCGACATGTTTGCACATGACGGCCCAATCAGGACAGTCGCACGAGAGTTTGATCTCGCGGGGCCGGGGAAAGAGGCCGTTGCCGGGATCGGTCACAATCGCCATGACATGATCGGAGAATCGTCCCTGCAATAATTCCAGCAAAGAACCGATTTTACCGGCACACTGCGTGCGGACCTCGTTCCACTTGCCCGAGGGTAACGGCGTGATCCCTATCGTGACATGATAGAGTTCCGAGCCGCTGACCATGGCCTCGATTTTTCCCTTTGAGATCGCAAGATGGCACACCGAGCCGTTACGCACGTAGCTGCGTCCGCGCGGCAGGCGGTTGGAGTAGTCACTGAAACCCTCCAGGTGCTTGCACCAGGCCTTCCCCCAGAAGGTGCGGGCGATCTTCTGCCCCTCGATCTCGACCGGCTCAATTGTCCCCCCGGCCTTGCGCAGTCTTTGCACGGCCTGGGCCGTGCTGATGCGCCGCCTGGTCACCGGTATATAGGGACGCCATCTGTCATAAGACATGATCAATCTCTCTCCTACGCCAGCGAATCGACCTGCGTTGTCCCGATATCGAGCGACACGAGGTTGAGCAATTGCTCATTATCCATCTCCGTGAGCAGTGTCTCGGCGCCGCCTTCCAGGAGGTCGCTGACGAGCGCCGTCTTGTCGCGGATCAGGACATCGATCTTCTCCTCCACCGTGCCCTGGCAGACAAATTTGTGCACCAGCACATTCCTTTTCTGACCGATGCGGAAGGCACGATCCGTCGCTTGGTTTTCCACCGCCGGATTCCACCAGCGATCGAAATGGATCACATGGGACGCCTCGGTCAGGGTCAGCCCGGTCCCCCCGGCCTTGAGTGAAAGCACAAAAAAAGGCGGGCCATCTTCCCGCTGGAAGCGCAGAACGCGTTCCTGACGCTGCCCGACCGGAGTTCCGCCATGAAGGACCAGCCCCGGCCGACCGAACTGCTCCGCCAGAAACGCGGCCAGCGGGCCGGTCATCTCGCGGAACTGGGTGAAGACCAGCAGCTTCTCCTGGCGCGCGGCGATCTCTTCACAAAGTTCGCCCAGCCGCACAAATTTACCACTTTCGCGGGGATCATACAGACCGTCCCCCCGCAGTTGTGACGGATGGTTGCAGATCTGCTTGAATCGCAGCAGGGCGGCGAGTACCAGGCCGCGCCGCTTCATGCCGTCCCGATTTTCGAGCCCCCTGGCCAGATCATGCACCGCATTCTGGTACTGCGCCGCCTGTGTCTTGGTCAGGCCGCAGTAAGCGTTAACTTCGGTTTTCTCCGGCAAGTCTGCGATGATCGATCGATCGGTCTTGAGGCGGCGCAGGATGTAGGGGCGCACCAGCGTGCGCAGTGGCGCGTATTGATTGCTGCGGCGCTCGGAAAGTGATTTAACGAACTCCTTGAAGCGCGTGGCTGACCCGAGCAGGCCCGGGCTCAGGAAATCGAACAGCGACCAGAGATCCGAGAGGCGATTCTCAACCGGTGTTCCAGTCAGCGCGATGCGGGCGGCTGCCTTGATCTTCTTGACGGTCCTGGTCTGACGCGCAGCCGGGTTCTTGATCGCCTGTGCCTCGTCCAGCACGAGTAACTGCCATTCCCGGTCCTGTAGCCAGGTTTGGCGCGTGAGCGTGCCATACGTGGTCAACACAACATCAATGCCCGACAAGGGGTCATGAGGGCTGGACAGGGCGTCCATCTCGTTTTTACGGTGATGGGAAATGTGCACCGTCAGGCAGCGCAGCGATGGCCCGAAACGCTCAAGCTCCGCTTTCCAGTTGGCGAGCAGCGACGCCGGAAGCACCAGCAACGATGGCCTGTCACTGCCCTTTTTCTTCAGTACCAGCAAGAGCGCGATGACCTGCATGGTCTTCCCGAGACCCATGTCGTCGGCGAGACAGGCCCCGAGCCCCAGCTGCGAAAGCAGCCACAACCAGTTCACCCCGCTCTGTTGATAAGGGCGAAGCGTTGTTTTGAGCGCGCTACCGGGATCGGTGGCCTTCAGTGCGTCGGGGGATCGCAACGCATTAAGGAGTGACGCCAGCCACTTGCCCGGCTGGACAAACGACCACTCGCGGCCGGACTCCTCCGGTTCGGCACGACCGAGGTCTGCCGGTGCGCCGGCCAGCAGCCGCATCCCCTCGACGAAGGAAACACCATTCTGTGCGGCGTCGGCCGCGACTTTTTTCCAGTGCGCGAGGACCTCGCTCAGTTTGCGCTGGTCCACCTCCACCCAGCGGCCCTTGATGAACGCCAGCCCGTCGCCTGCGGCCATCAGCTGCTCCAGTTCGGCCTCGGTCAAGGTCTCGTCACCGAGGGCGATCTCCAGCCTGAAATCCAGCAGCGAGTCTGCACCCAGACTCGGGGTCTTGAGGTCGCCAAGGATCATGCCCACGCGCGGCCGGTACCGCTTTTTCCACCAGTCAGGCAGCCGCACCACGATGCCGGCGCGCTCATAGAGCGGTATTTCCTTGAGAAATCCGTAGGCCTCCGCGGGTGTCCAGGCCAGCGGGTGGTACAGATCGCCGGTCTCGACCAGGTCTTTGATCACAGGGCTCGACTCCGAGGCGCGATGGACCGGCGACAGCAGACGGATCAGGGCGTCCTTGTTTTTCGCGCCGGCATACTCCTGCAAGGCCCGGCTGAGTGGTTGATGACGCACCCGCCCCCCTTCGTGCTCCGGGAGCGTGGGCGCATAGGTAGCCATGAAGGCAAAGGGGTAGTCGGGATCGTTTTTGTTTTCCGCCAGATGGAAACAGACGCGACCGACCTCATGCCACTGGGGCGCCCGTTCCGTGAGCAACCCGGAAAGGCCGCCATGGGTCTTGATCTCGGCACAGATCCAGCGATCCAGCAGCGTCCAGAGCTCTGCCAGTGTGGACCCGGAGAGATACTCGCCGCCACGCAGGGGTGGTGCACCCCACAGCAGGGACGTGGCCTCCGTGGCCGTGAGCGGTTCCATGGGATCGGGCTGGGCGGGATCCATGGGCGTCAGCTGGCATCTTGCGCGCAAATAGGTGCAGGCGAAGTGGCGCCAATAGACGAATGACGGGGGTAGATCGGCACTGTTTTTACTGGCCGCCAGCGCGAACAAACCTTCGCCGGCATGGCGCGCAAAGGCCTTGCCTATAGGTGCAAGAAGAGCGCTGTCCTCTGAATCACTCTCGGTTGCCGACGAGAAGCAATGCAGGTGTCCCGAGGGCAGCAGGCCTATTTCAAGAGACATGCCGGTAATGACCTGACAAGATCATCGTCAGCGCTCAGGGAGTGGCTGATGCTCCGCCATTGTCCACTCCCGCGAGGGCGACCTCTTTGCTTCAACCGATCACGACCAGTGGAAGTCCGGTCTCCGCGAGATTGGTGTCGGTGGAGATGAGCGTGGCCCCGTGGTGTATCGCGGTCGCCGCGATCAGGCGATCGGCCGGATCCGCACTGACTGGATCCGGAAGGTTCGTCGACAGCTCGGCGATCTCGGGGGTGATCGGTAACACGGTGATCGACCGGGCGGTCAGGACGAGGCTCAAGAACTCCCGCACGCTCGTGCCCGGGTCGAGTCGGCCCTTAGCGATCAGCATGGCAATCTCCCACAGACTGATATCGCTGCAGACCAGATCGTTTCGCGCGTGGGCCCGCTTGATGAGAGTGCGTGCCTTGGGGCTCAGGCGCGCGGGCTTCAGGGCATCGAAGATGAGCGCGTTGGTATCAAGGATAAGCACGGCTGGCGGTCCAGGGCAGCCCAAGGGGGGATACCACATCCCCGATGCGCGCCTGTTTGCGCAAGGCAACGAGTTTCCCCAGGGCGTTTTCGACGGCCCCGGCCGCTGGCACCACGCGGGCCACAGGGCGCCCGCGGGAGAACACCGTAACCGTCTCACCGGCCTCGACCCGCGCGAGATACTTCGGCAAGTGGGCCCGGAAGTCGGTGACCTTGACCTGTTTCATATCTGAGGTTCTATTATGTACAGATTAACTGTACAGATAGGCATGCCCCTTTGTCAAGATGACGCGCTAGACTGAGCCCAGAAGCGTCCCCAGCCACTGCTCGGTCACCTGATCGAAAACTGACCGGCCAGCCGGGAAAGCATCATGTTCTCAGTGATCACGTCCTGCGGGATGGGCATGTAGTGCTAAGGATTTCCGCTGTCACTGGCGGCAAGGGTGCTGGTATTCTCGCCCCAGTGCACGGCAATTTCTGTCCCGGGCAGGATCAACCTGCCGTGGCCCGTGGCTGACCTGACCTGCTCCTCGGTTTAGTGCTACGCGAAGTTCCAGTCCGCCGTTGATCTGCTCCGCAGTGCACCCAATCGGTGAACATATATTTTTGTACAGAGCGTTATGAATCATACGGTTGTCATACAGCAGCGATTTCCACTGCCGAGTTTAGGTTCATTTACCGGATAGCGTCATTTGTATGAGTCCTGCGGAAAGCAGGGCAAGGCTGTCAGGAAGGATGAGCCGGGAAGCCGAGCTCGCGTGCCAGAACCGGGACTCTGGGAAGGCCACGAATCGCCCGGACCGTCTCGACGAGCCCGTGTTTGTCCTCCTGGGACAGAGTGTGCAGATCGCCGCCTTCGAAGTACACCAGGGCTTTCAGGCTCTCGCTCGGCTGGA
The DNA here is from genome assembly GCA_021777335.1 of Pseudomonadota bacterium. Lineage (GTDB taxonomy): Bacteria > Pseudomonadota > Gammaproteobacteria > Acidiferrobacterales > Acidiferrobacteraceae > JAJYDT01. Next base: position 7,902 of record JAJYDT010000049.1, read on the forward strand.
AAGTGGCGCCATAGAGTGCTTGCGCTGCGGCCAGGCCTCGGTCAAGCCTCACGCCTGCCCGGATCATCGCCGCGATATCGCGATAGTCTTTTGCCTCGACACGCTGAAGGATGACCTTGACCTTCGTCGCGAGCAGGTCATCGCAGGACGCGATGGATAACACGCCGTCTTCAGTCATATCAGGCTCGCCGACGCGACCAAATCCGATCCCGCCAAAAAATGAGATGCGGACCCGTGTGTCTTCTCCGCTCTCGAAGGGAACCAAAATACTCAGGGTGTTTGGGGTCTCCTGCAGGACCGTTGACCGCTTGAGGAACGGAAGCGCCGCGTTCAGTTTTTCCCGATCAAGCAATTTCTCCGAAAAGAAATCGAAGTCGATGGAGGGCCGATGCCCAAGCCTCAAGGCAATGGCGGTGCCGCCATACAACGTGAAGCCGAGGTTAGTTACCGGACGCAATTCGGGCCATAACCGGGTTTGCGCGGGCGGCAGGATCGCCATGCACGGAGTGATCCTGCGGGTCATCCGAGTTGTCGTGCTGGTAAGGGCGGAACCTGCCCGAGTTCGGCCAGCCCAAGACGGTAGTGCCAGTAGGTCCATGACCGTTCGTTGAACTGGCCGGCCTCGGCATGTGCCAGCACATCGCGTAACTGTGTGTCACCCACCTGTTCCGCCAGTGTCCGCACGTCCGCATAGTCTCCAAGGTTCATCACCTGAGCGATGATCCGCTCCGGCATGGCGATGGCCTCATTGGGTGTCTTCCACCAAACGTACTTGCGGGCGAGCTGTTTCAGGGTCTCAGTGTCGATCTGTGCCATGCATCAAATCCGATGGGCCCGACTCCCGCAATTTTACGCTGGCGCGCGCCAATGTGACAGCGTTTCGCATGCCAGATGGTCCCGGGCGCGTGATGCTCGGATCAGGGGTCCGTTCGGGGGCGGCGGCAAGGCCATCCCCCGGGACCCACCGAGGCAAGCGGAAGGCCCCGCAGCGGTTATTCCGGCCATTGCCGATTAGACCGCATGTTCATGGCGCTGTGCATAGACGCGTACCCACTCGCGTTTTGTCCTGTGTAAATACCGTGTTCGGTGAACATGCGGATCATCACTTGGTTCCGCCCGTATTGATCCGGCGTTCGAGGTCGGCGATCGTATTCATTATGTGGGAAAATCGGGGTGGCGCCCGATCGAACATCATCGGCCGCATCTTCGCATAATCGGCGCTGAGTTCGGCGAGCCGCTCTTGCGACGGCGTGAGCCGTAACGTCCCCGGTCCGGCTGTTTCGTAATGTGCCCAGCCCGAGCGGAAGAAGACCGATTTATGATGCGCCACTCTTGCCAGCAGATCGAGCTGTCCGAGTGCCCGATCGCCATAGTCGCTCTCGCTCAGCATGGCTATGTCATCGTAGTGACGGGACTGTTTGTCCCCGATCGGCCTGTTGTCCGGCCGGTGATATTCCGCGTGGAGAATTGTCGCTTTTTCCCAGAAGGTCCTCTCGACTGCAAGCGCCACGATGCTGCAAGTTGGCTCCGCAAAGATATCGGGGAATTCTTCCGCCACATAGGACATGATCTCATGCCGCCCCGTCGGCCAAGGATCGCCCCGAGCGCCCAGCTCAAGGCGAACGACTGGATTGACGTAAGCCATTCCGGCATATGCCGCTTGAGCCAAGCTGGAGAGATAACGGAAGCTCACCGTCTGCGGATCGGCGCTGTCGATCGCGAGCTCCCATGACTTCGCGGAGGAACCGAGTGCTGCACCGATGACACTGCGGAGACGGGGCATCAGGGATTGGGCGATATGACGTTCGACCCTTGCCCTCAAGTCTTCGATCAGCTGATCGGCTTTCCGCTGCTTCTGGATCACGGTCGCCTGAATAGCCAGGATCGCGACGGTCGAATGACAGATCGATGTCTTCGGAGAATCGCCGAATGACGTTATAGACCCTGGACAGGGCAGTGCCACCCTTGAAGACCCCAGGCCGGGGTTGTCATTTCCCGGCAGGGTGAACAGACGTTTCAGGGTCCCACAGACCCAGAAGTCCTTTTCAATGATCGCTGTGGCAAGACCCCGCCGCGTGCCCGCTTCGTTGAACAGATCGGCACGCTCGCGTGCCGGCCGGATGGCTACGTTGTCCACGCCTTATCCCGCCACGCCGGTGATCTGATCGAGGATCGGCCGCATCCAGGCCGGCGCTTTGCTTGTCGCGCGCGCCAGCCGCTTCCGGTCGGCTGGAGACAGATGCGATGCCAGCGTGTCGGCCGAAACCGTTGCCGGCCCCTGTCCAAGATCGCGCACGGCCTGGAACACCGTGCCGGCGGCACTGCCGGCCGCGACGAGATTTCTGGGTGAGGCATGCCGCAGATTGATAACCCGACAGCCGATTCGAACTCGGCGCGAGGGGCCATTAGTCAGGTAGCAGGGTTGGGCTGGCACCTGCCACGACAGACCGAGCATGTTCGCCGCCTGAGAGCCAGCAACCTGGATGACGCTGTCTGTTTGCCTGGCAATCGCCTGAGCCACGGTATCGGGCAGCGGCGACAACGCCCCGAGCTTCGGGCTGATTCGTGGATAGTCGTACAGACCTCGGCAGAGCCGGCGGACTATGCCTATCGGGTAAGCCGCGACAGTGTTTGGTCGACGGCGGTGCGCCCGCCGAGGTCGAGGAAGTCCCGGGGTGTGAACACGACCCCCCGTCCCCAAGCGCGAACCCGACGCGAAATACGATCTGGCATGCTGTACATAGACCACCTATTGTCAGAAATTATTGAATATATTTCTGACATTAAACAACCAAGAGAAGAGATCTTTCCAACACAGAGCCAGAGGAGGTGGCGCAGCTCTGTAATGGTCACTTCCCACAGGAGTTGGCCGCGTTTTGGCCAAGTGGGGCCACCTTCGATCGATGAGACCATTTGGGGGTGTCTGCACGCACACTCACGCCGTCCCAAGGCACGCTCGCCCGCCTGCGTAGAGCGTAAACCCCGCTTCACAGCGACGATCACCGCGCGTTCACGACTGCACCCAATACGCAACCGGACGACTCGGAAAAATTCCTCGACCGGGATGCCCTCTGCACCCACCCGCAATGTGCCCTGGGGCCTGAAGGTCTCCGAGCATGCCACCACCAGCCCCGGCTGAGCGTCTCGCGGGCGTCCACTCTTGACCTCAATGGCAGGCAACCGGCGTCCCGCGTGTACCACGAATCGACCTCCCGGTTGCGTTTCTGCCATCAGTAGTACCGCTAGTACAGTACGCAGGTGCTGGTTGCCGCGCCATTGGCCAGAAGGGCACCGACGACCGACTCGGTGAGCCGCCTCCAGCACTCGGGATCCGTGCGCGCCACTTTCCGTGTGTACCCGGATCGCGCGGTCATCAACGCGGTGGGTTTTCGGGCGTCTTTTTGGGGTGTTAAGACGGGTGGCTTTCCATGGATTCGAGGGTCTTTGTCGCGGGCTCAAACCGGTATCCCCGCGTGATCCAAAGGCCCAGCGCGGACACCATGGCCATGAGGATCAGAACCGAGGGTAAGCCCCAATTGGCTTCCATGTATGGGAACACCATTGCCGAGAGCGCCGCCCCCAGGCGCGATACGGCAGTGGCAAGCCCGCCTGCGCTCGCCCGTAGTTCGGTGGGGAATATCTCTACAGACAATGCCATCACCGTGACGCCAGGGCCAATGCCTGTGCCAAAGGCGTAGAGCGCGGTCCCGCCATAGATCAGAATCACGTTTCGCAGGAGGAGGCCTCCGGCAAACACCAAAAGGCCAATCGCCATCAGCGCAAAGCCGGCGATCTGGAGGGGGATGCGGCCCCAGCGATCCAGACGCGGCAGGATAAACGCAATACCGGCAAGGGAGATCAACAAAAAGATCGCATTGATACCCGCCGCGGTGACGTTGTTGTGCGCAAGCCCTTGTAGGCGCAGGACCACCGGGAAATAGAGGCCGATGCCAAGACCTACCACATCTAGACAAAACCATGGCATGAGGCTGAGCCACAAGCGTTTCCGCCAGGGTTTTTGGAGCAGGACAGGCCATCGGCGGACGGTGCCGGCAAAACGCTCACAGGTGCTGGTGAGGGTCTGCGTGCTCCAATCCGGATGCAGGGCGGCTAAGGCGGTGTGTGCAGCGTCTTTCTTGCCGCGGCGCATGAGCCAGCGGGGCGACTCCGGGATGTTGCGCCGCAGCCACAGCAGGAAAACGGCCGGGATCATCGCCGCACCCAGCATCAAACGCCAGGACGAAGCGCCCAGCGGGAGCAGGACCAGACCTACGAGGGTGGAAATTAAGGCGCCGACGTACCAAGCGATATTGGTCCAGGCGAAATGATTGCCGCGACGTTCTGCAGAACTGTATTCAGCGATCACGGTCGCCACCAGCGGGTAATCCATGCCCACGCCTAAGCCGATCACAAACCGGCTGATCCAGAGTACGGCCAGATTGGGGCTGAGCGCGCTTCCCAGGGCGCCGAGCACATAGAGCATCACGTTCGGTAACAATAAGGCGCGGCGGCCGAAACGATCGATAAGGGCACCGCCTATTAAACCTCCGAGCAGCGATCCGATGAGTGCCGACGCCATGAGGCTGCCAGTTGCCGCGGGATCCAGATGCCACTGTGTCCGTAACGGGAGGAGCGCTATGGCGATGATGCTTAAGTCAAAGCCATCCAAAAACATCCCCAGTGCGGCCGCCCACAGGGCCTGCTTTTGTATCGTGCTGGGAAGATTATCGGTCATGGTTGGGATTCCCCTTATGCTCATGGCGGAGCGCGCCAAACGGTTCCGCTGCCAGCACAATACCAGCGTCTCGCGCCGGGTGACCCATTTTCTCGAGGGCCTGGGATGCGGTGTTTCACAGCGACGATCACCGCGCGTTCACGACTGCACCCAATACGCAACCGGACGACTCGGAAAAATTCCTCGACCGGGATGCCCTCTGCACCCACCCGCAATGTGCCCTGGGGCCTGAAGGTCTCCGACATGCCACCAACCCCGATCGCGCGTTTCGTGGGCGCCGGTTGCTGTGGCAGGACGTTGGAGAAAATCGGTTGTGTCCGTCAAGTTGTGCAAATTCTCTTTTAGCATGAGAGAGCGTTTCATCAGGCCGTCTGCCGTAGCCGTTCCCGGCGTTGTTCTTTCAGCAACTCCATGTTGAGGTAGCGGTTGTCCTCGAGCCAGGTTTCATGGGTCTCGACACACAGGGTCCGGACCAGACGCAGGCAGGACTCGGTGTTCGGGAAGATCCGCACCACCCGGGTGCGGCGCTTGATCTCCTCGTTCAGGCGCTCCAGCATGGTCGTGCTCTTTAAATGCTTGTGGTGGGGCCGGGGCAGACGATAAAAGGTCAACGTTTCACCGATCGGTTCCTCGACCCAGTCCGTGAGCTTGGGGTATTTGGCCGACCCCTTGCTGAGCCAGGCCGCGCGGTCCCGCTGGGCCTCAGTCAGATCCCGCCGGTCATAAAGCCAGCACAGCTCCTGCAGGCAGTCGTCGTCGGCCTTACGGGGGAGGTAATC
>JAJYDT010000009.1 GCA_021777335.1 Pseudomonadota bacterium
ATGGGGATACCATGATTAGAGGTCGGGATGACGGCCTGAAGACCGATACGGCCCGCGCAAGTCCCTTTCTGCTTGGCAACAAGACGCAATATGCGCGTTGGCGTGCGCTCAAGCTTAGCGATTATCCGTCGGGTGCCGAAAAGTTGATCGTTGAGGTACGGGACCCCGCCCAGCCTACGTCAAGCGAGCGCGACGCGCTTCTGCGCATAGTCGGCAAGACCAATATGGTTATCTACCGGGTTACACAACAGACACAGAACAAGCAGTCGGTATGCGCGGTTGCCAAACATTTAGGGTTGGTGCACCTAGTCGATAACCCGTTTGCCGACGAAGATGGCATAACGACACTCAAGGTGGCCCCCGAAAAGGCTGCGCGCGGATATATCCCATTCACGGACAAGCGTCTTTTATGGCATACCGATGGATACTACAATGCGCCCAAGGAACGGATTGGGGCTTTTGTGCTGCATTGTGTGGTTCCAGCCACCCATGGCGGCGATAACATGCTACTTGATCCGGAAATGGTCTATCTACGGCTGCGTGATGCAAACCCCGACTACGTGCGTGCGTTGATGGAGAAGGATGTGCTGACCATCCCCGCAAATATCGAATCGGGCGTCGAAATACGGCCGGCACGTGTCGGGCCCGTTTTTGCAGTTGACGGGACAACTGGGGCGCTCACGATGCGTTACACCGCAAGGACACGCAGCGCGCACTGGAAACAGGATGAGGCAACAGCCGACGCCGTACGCATGCTGGCGAACCTGATGCGCGATGATGCGCCGGATGTCTTTAACTATCGTCTTGGCCCGGGCGAGGGTATTGCGTGCAATAACGTGCTCCACAGCCGTTCTGCATTTACCCAGTTAGCGACTGGCCCCTGTCGTACGCTTTACCGCGCGCGTTATTATGAGCGCATTGCGTCCCTACGCGAGGGCCTTATGTGAAAGACATGAAACATATTCCGATTACGGTGCTTAATAGGGATCCCGCTATCGGGGATGCCGATAGTTCCGAGGATGCAAGGGAGTCGCGACCACTCGTTGAGCGCATCGTTGCCGACACACGTCTTGAGCTTGACCGTTTGACTCCAGGACGCGACCCGCTGAGGCGCGGGGAACTCCTGCTGCAGCTTGGACGCGCGCTGTTGCGTCTTGAGGAGATGCCGCAGGCATGGGCCGCAGCTCGAGAGGCCTTTGATATCTACGCGGCTGACCGTTCATGGGAAGGGGCGGTACATGCGTGCGACATCCTGTTTCTCTCAGATCAACCCCAGTCGTTGCCGGCTCTTGGCCAGGGTCTATGGCTCGCTGTTACTTACCCGATTGACCCAGAATTGACAGTCGCGATACTAAAACATGTGGTGGATGAGACACCGCCGGAATCAGACGGTGCGGCGGTTGCAGCGATCACCGCCTACTACATCGCTGACATGCGCAGCCAGGGAACACAACGTGATGACCTTCTGTTGTATGCAGGGCAGGTGCTTACCACAGTGGCCCGGCGCCACAGTGCGGTCGATGGTCAGGAGGAATTCGATACGTGGATCAATCGGCTCGAGCTGAATGACCCAGACCGGTTCCTGCCGCGTCTGCGCAATGTCATTGATGTGCTAGTACAGGATGACTGGTGGGTGGACCGTGAGCGACTGGCCGCCGAACTACCCGTATAAGCCATGTATTGGAAAGACACCTCTACGCAGGAGTTCACCGTTCCCCCTGATGTGGTGGATCTCGTGTTTGATATCTCCTGCCGGGCACTGCCTCCAGACCACGCCTACGATCTGTGGCAGACGCTCCAAGCCTCGTTACCTTGGTTTGCGGAAGAACCGTATGTCGGGATCCACCCGATACACGGGGCAGAGTCCGGAAACGGCTGGGTGCGTCCAGATGGCCCACAGGCGCTGCTCTATCTGTCACGCCGCACGAAATTGGTGTTGCGGATACCGAGCCGTCGTACCAGCGATGCGGGCATGCTCAGCGGGCGCACGCTCGAGATTGGGGCCTATCGGATCAGCATCGGTGGTCACACTGCGCGTGCACTTAATCCACTAAGCACCATTTTTGCGCGACACGTTGCGACTGGGTCGGGTGATGATGAAAGCATTTTTTTGCGTCAGTGTATGGGCGAGCTAGAGGGAATCGGTGTTGCACCGAGAAAGATGCTGTGTGGACGTGAAACGCGCATCACTACGCCTAATGGCGGGGTGCGCACACGCAGCCTCATGCTCGCCGAACTCACACCCGCAGAATCGATACAACTGCAGCTGCGCGGCCTCGGGCCGTGGCGGCAACTTGGTTGCGGCCTATTCATCGGCCATAAAGACATTAAACCGGTAAAGCCGACCATGGAATAATGTGATCGAAACTCTTTGAGTCAACACCACACTTTGGGGCAATTTAAGACAATTTAAGGAGAACAGTATGGGCTATCACGTCAACGGCACAGAGCTGGATGCAACAGCCACTGGATATCTGGTTAATCAGGACGAGTGGAGCAAGGAGGTAGCAAATGAGATCGCGCGCCAGGAGGGCCTTGTCCTAACTCAGGATCATTGGGATGTGATCGAATATCTGCGCGACCAGTATTTCAACCATAACGGCGAGCTCCCGAACAACCGCCACATCCTGAAAGGGATGCAGGACATCTGGAGCGACCGCAAGGTGGATAATAAGACCCTATTCGACTTGTTTCCAGGCAACCCGTCGAAACAGGCGGGGCGAATCGCGGGCTTGCCGGAGAGTATGCGCAAGGGTGGTTATTGACAAAAACGGGTGCGCAACCTGTGGCTTTGGTTCGTTATAACAAATACTCCCTTTACAATATAATAACCTCATAGAAGGCTCGGTGCCTGCATGGGCAGGGATCTGCCTGTGCGGGCCGACGCTGGACACACACAGGGGAGAATCATGCCACCGTTCATTGCTGCCTTGCTTGACCTTTCGTTCGACACCTTTATCACACCGAAGATTGCCACTGGGATCTACATCATCGAGATAGTCATCAGCGTGATTGGCTGGATCACGTTTGGCCTCAAGGGTTTTGTGGGGGGATTTTTCCATGGGGTCTTCGATCTGCTTATCGTCGCGCCAATCAGCTTTCTCTTGACGCTCGTGCTGTTACGGATCGGATTGGAGTTACTGATGGCAATATTCAAGATTGCTGAGTACACAAAACAGATCGCGGATGGCGGGGTGCGGTAGGACCAGGCTTCACACGTGCCCGAATGGCCTGGATTGCCGCAGTGGCAACTGCGGGGGCTGACCACTGGCTTTGGTGCCTCGCTCTCGAGAGCAGCACCAAGAAACTCGGCAGTGCGTGCTGTTGAGGGTGTGTTCTATGCGCTACGGAATCGGCTCCGGTATGTGGATCGCGAATCCCTGGACATAGTCGACACCGATCGTCTGCAGCACCGAGAGCGCCTTCTTGTCGTCGACAAACTCAGCTACTGTCATGAGCCCCATGTCGTGTGCCACCTGGTTGATTGACCGCACGATCGCGTGGGCGATCGGGTCCGTTACCAAGTCCTTGATAAACGACCCGTCGATCTTGATCGAGTCAATTGCAAGATTGCGAAGGTAGGTAAAGGAGCTCAGGCCGCTCCCAAAATCGTCGAGCGAAAAACGACAACCCTTGCCTCTCAGTTGAGCAATAAAATGCTGGGCACGGGGGAAATTAGTTATTGCTGCGGTTTCTGTGATCTCAAAGCGGATGCGGTGGACGTGTGCTGTTTTCAGGTGTTCAAGCACAAAGTCGAGAAAGAAATCGTCATTGAGGCTGGTCCCCGAGATGTTAACCGCATACTGGTTATGGTGGTCTGCGAGCGTCGCGGTGCTGTCGAGATGGCGCAGGAGTGTCCGAATAACCCATCGGTCGAGGTTCGGCATAATGCCATAGCGCTCAACGGACGGTATGAATACCGAAGGCTTGATAACCTCTCCATTTTCCCGTACGAGTCGCATCAGTACTTCGTACTCCACAGTTGCCCCGTCCCGAGTCGAGACAATCTTTTGCCGGTATAGCTGCAGCCGGTTGTGCTCAAGCGCCTCGGTGACCTCATTGACCCAGTTCATGCCCTCACGGTAACGAGATACTGCCTGGTCACTTGGTGTATAGATGCAGACACGGTTGCGTCCCTGCTCCTTGGCGAGATAGCACGCGCTATCGGCAGCCGACATCACGCTCGCTGCGTCGGCCATGTTGCTGTCGAGGACCACGAGACCAAGACTTGCTGACAGAACAAAGATCTTTTCCTGCCATATGAACCGGTGGCTACGGATTGCATGCAGTAGATTGTCGGCCACCATTTGGCCACGGGTCAGGTCGCATCGGTGCAGCAGTACAGAAAATTCGTCTCCGCCGAGACGGGCGACCACATCAGTGGTGCGCACATGCATGCCGAGAATCTTGGAAAGCTGGCGCAGTAGGTCATCGCCAGCCGCGTGGCCGCATGAGTCGTTGATAACCTTGAGCTGGTCGAGATCGAGATAGATCAAGATATGGCGTACATCCCCACTGATCGAACGGCAGGCACGGTCAAGTGCATCCTCGAGCGTCTGCCGGTTTGGCAACCCAGTCAGATAGTCGTGGCGGGCTTGGTGTATGAGCGCGTCGGTCAGGCGGTGCCGGTCGGTGACATCATGGAATACGAGCACCGCGCCAAAAATCTGCTTTTCGAGATTACGGATGGGGGCCGCCGAGTGTTCGACAACGTACTCTGTCCCGTGTTTCGCAACCAGAATCACCCGGGTCAATTCGACGACTTCTCCCCTGCCAAGGGCGCGCGACACAAGATCCGGCGCCGGCATGCGGGTTGCCTCATCAATTGTGCGGAAAACTTGGGACAAGGGTGCTCCGAGTGCTTCGCGTTGTTGATACCCCGTGAGATGTTCGGCAACCGCGTTTATGGACGTAATTCGGCCAGAAACATCCGTGATGATGACCGCGTCGGCGATAGATTGAAGGGTAGTCTCAGCAAGCTCCTTCTCGCGTGCCAGCGCCTGGGCGGCTGATTCACGTTCGGTTTGCCACAGCCGCTGGCGCAGGATCGTACGGCGATGAATCCAAGCAGTGGCGGAGATCGACACGACAAGAAAGGCGAACAGGATACGCGTATCCCGCCACCAGATTGACCACAACACAGGAGCATGAGTGAAGGCAAGGGTAGTCAACGGGAAGTCGGCGAGTGGCTGACGAGCGACCAGGAGTCGGTCAGTATGGGTCGAGGGTCCGAGAGCAGTGCTGAGGATCAGCATTGTAGAGATTCCATGCGTAATCACAGTGCCATAGCCCCTGGCGCTTAATCCCGGTAGGGATGATAAAGTCGCAACCGAGAATCGCGGATGATGCCCGGAGCCAATAGCGCTGCGCATAGGAACCACCCAACCCCCGGTCGCGGCACTGTAGACAGGTGCGGCGATTGAAAGGCCATGCCCGACGCGTTTCCATAAAACGTGTTGTGGCCAAGCAAAGGTATGGACTGCGGATACAAGGACCGGCTGTCCTTGTGGGGTTATTAAACGCAAGCCAGGCAACGCATTTTGCGCAGCTGCACGGTTCAGCCAGCGCAGCGTGGTACCCGCTGGCTGCACCGGGGCAAGATGATGAGACAGTAGTGTCCCGGCAGTGGCCAATCGCCGCGCAACCGTGCGCAGATCCAGATCAATTGTGTCTGCGCCAAAACGTGCAACGATAACGAGCCGGGCGTTGGCACTGTGACGCACATGGTACCAACTGTGCACGCCATACCATACGCCAAATAATACAAGCGCGGAGATCGATAGCCAGCTCGTGATACGCAATGGATATTCGAGCGCAGCGGTAAGCGCCCTCGAGGCAGCCGGGATATGTCGAGGCCACGGCAGGCGCTCGAGGAAGGGGGTGCTTCTTGGGGCCGCAGATTGCTCAGAGGCCGGCATGGTTTCCGTGAAGTCTTGGCGGTTTCTGGTTTTTTGGCCGTTTTTATGGGCGATCTATCCTGTGCAGTATAGTGAACACAGGATGTTTCGCTATGAAATCTTGGCCATATAAACCTATTTTAAAGAAAATGGTGGTCGTAAAAACAGGACTTGTAGGGTCAGGACGAGGTGTTAGATATTGAAATCCCAAGATCGATTACGTCGATCGGGAACACGGTGAGTGCCCGTGGGGAAGCATGGCCCAGAAATCGATATGGACGAACTGTGATTAATATGTCGCGAATTTCGCCAATCCTCGCCAATTGTATCCTGATTATCCATGTAGCCTTCATCCTGTTTGTTGTCACCGGTCTGCCGCTTGTATGGATCGGTGTGCCTCGTGGTTGGCACTGGGTCCGGTCGGTCTGGTTCCGCCGTATCCATCTCGCAGCAATCGTCGCCGTGATGGCGGAAAGTTGGTTTGGTATTGCCTGTCCACTTACAACATGGGAGACATATGTGCGTGGCACCTCGGCCCCAGGCCTAGCTGCTGGTTTTATCCCTTATTGGCTGCACCGACTTTTCTTTTACCATTTCCCGCTGTGGATGTTCGGTCTTTCCTACACCCTGTTCGCGTTTGCAGTCGTGTTTACCTACTGGCGCTACCCGCCGAGACGCTGACTCGGAAGAAACGCCGGAGTATGCGGCCGATCATGGGGAAAGGACTGTATCTAGGCCAGGTCCAGCCGCTAAATCCGGATAGTCGCGCGAATAATGCAGCCCCCGGCTCTCCTTGCGCGCAAGTGCCGAGCAGACAATCAATTCCGACACGAGCACAAGGTTGCGCAACTCCAAAAGGTCATTTGATATCCTGAAATTGGAATAGTATTCCCGGATTTCGCCCATGAGTAGCTGAATCCTGTTATGCGCACGCTCGAGTCGTTTTGTGGTGCGAACGATCCCGACATAATCCCACATAAAGCGTCGGAGTTCTTCCCAGTTGTGAGCCACGACCACCTGTTCGTCGGCATCCGTGACGCGGCTCTCATCCCATGCAGGGAGCACCAGGGGTGGGTCCGGGAAGGTGCGGACTCGGATATCTTCCGCGGCCGCCTCGCCGAAAACTAGACATTCAAGAAGAGAATTGCTGGCGAGTCGGTTTCCCCCATGCAGCCCGGTAAACGCGCATTCACCGATCGCGTAGAGACCCTCCAAGTCGGTGCGTCCGGAGTGGTCAGTGATAATCCCGCCACAGGTGTAGTGCGCTGCGGGAACGACCGGCACTGGCTCGCGTGTAATGTCGTAGCCGTACTGGCGGCAGCGCTCCTCAATATTGGGGAAATGGCTTCTGATGAAGTCTGCCGGGCGATGGCTGATATCAAGCAGCACGTATTCTAGGCCGCCCCGCTTCATCTCATAGTCGATGGCGCGCGCGACAATATCCCGCGGTGCAAGCTCAGCGCGCTCATCGTAATTCGACATGAACCGGGTGCCATCCGGCAGGAGCAGTCTTCCTCCTTCGCCCCGGACCGCCTCTGAGATCAGGAAAGACTTTGCCTTCGGGTGAAACAGACAAGTGGGGTGGAACTGTACGAATTCCATGTTGGCGACGCGGCATCCCGCACGCCATGCCATGGCGATGCCGTCTCCGGTCGAGGTGTCCGGATTGCTTGTGTAGAGGTACGCCTTGGAAGCGCCACCGGTTGCCAGTATAAGATGTGTCGACGGGATTCCGATCACCTCGCCGATCGTTTTATCAAGGACATAAATCCCGGCGCAGCGATCCGGTTCATTCTGACCAAGCTTGCGGTGAGTAATCAGGTCAACGGCGATATGGTGTTCGAGGATCTGGATCCGGGGGTGGTGCCGGACATGTTCCTCAAGTTTCAGTTCGATCGCCCGGCCGGTGGCATCTGCGGCATGGATCACGCGCCGATGGGTGTGCCCACCCTCGCGCGTGAGGTGGTACATGCTGGCCTTGCCCGTTTCCTCCGGTAAAGTGTTTTCTGTAAACGGGACCCCCTGTCGCAGCAACCATTCGATACACACCGGGGCTTGACGCACCACGCGCTCCACGGTTTCGCGATGGCACAGCCCCGCGCCAGCCCGTAATGTGTCTTCAACGTGTGATTCGAACGAATCTGTCTGGTCGAGTACAGCAGCAATGCCCCCTTGGGCATAGAGACTCGACCCCTCGCGGACCAAGTCCTTGGTAATCAGCACGACATTTGAATGCTCAGCCACCCGGAGTGCCGCTGTCAGGCCGGCGACACCACTACCAACGATCACGACCCTATTCAAAGTCACTTGGGCGCCACGCCCCCTCGGCCACGGGCGTCACGAGTGCGGTAACGGGTTTTCGGGTATCATGGCAAGCAGCTTTGCTCATGTGCCCGATCATACTTATGACAGACCTGGTTCACAAACACGCGGATACGGAAATCGTTTGCGCCGAACTTTTTTCACATATTTGGGTCACTACCCCGTGACGCGGCGTCTCTGGGTGACGAGTTAGAGAGACCCTAGTGGCCGAGCGAAGCGTCGATCATGAATTGGTTGTGCGGGTGCAGAAGGGTGACAAAGCGGCCTTCGACCTGCTTGTGCGTAAATATCAGCACAAGATTGCCAAGCTTGTATCACGTTACGTTTATGACCGCTCTGAGGTTGAAGATGTCACGCAGGAGGCTTTTATCAAGGCGTATCGGGCCATCAAGGGGTTCCGCGGCGAAAGCGCGTTCTATACTTGGCTTTATCGCATTGCCATAAATAGCGCGAAAAATCATCTAGTAGCGCAAAGTCGGCAGGTTCCTGGTTCCGACATCGATGCGGAAGAAGCGGAACTTAGCGACGTAAGTGGCGTCTTACGAGAAGTCAATACCCCGGAACATGCGCTACTTACGAGCGAGATCGCAGATACTGTGCGCACAGCGATTGAGGCGTTGCCCGAGGACCTTCGTACAGCCATTGTGCTGCGTGAAATTGAAGGATTGAGTTACGATGAAATTGCTGTGGCAATGGACTGCCCAATCGGGACCGTCCGCTCCCGGATCTTTCGGGCTCGGGAGGCGATCGACCGGGAATTAAAGCCATTGCTAGTCAGAGGTTGACGTTGATGAAGGAAAAACTCTCCTTGTTGATGGATGCCGAATTGATGGGGTCTGAGCGAGCCCGTGCTATTAGCGAGGTTGGCGCTGATGCAGATCTGCGCTCTACCTGGGAACGCTACCATATCATCCGTCTCTCAATGCGCCATGAAATCGACCGGACGTTGCCGGCGGATTTCGCCGACAGGGTTTGCCTACAACTCGAGGATCAAGCGGTCCCCGGGGCATCGTGGGCGAGCTGGACAGCTGGACGCGGTGGGTGGGCAGCGCGGTTCGCCATTGCCGCCTCGGTGGCCACAATGGTGCTGTTCGGCCTGCGGACACATCATGAGGAGATGCCAAGTGTTGCTCCAGCATTGGTGGCGGCGGCGCGAGAACCAGCGGGTGTTGCGGCGCCACTCGGGACGGGAAACAGGATGCAGGAGGCAAGCTTCCGGGCCCATTCGACCCAGGGTTGGGAGCAGCTGAGACCCAAGTGGCAGCGTCGCCTGAACGCCTACTTGGTTGAACATAATGAGCTCGCGCCCGAGGCCGGTGGCAGTCTCATGGGGTACGTGCGAATCGTGGGCTACGATCGGACCTCTCCTGTGCCCGCGCCGGGCAAGAAATGATCGGGGTCGCGCGACAATCGCTGTTTTTGGTTGCTCTTTCTCTTACCCTAGTCTCCGCCGCTGAGGCGGCGATCAGTGCGCCTGGCTGGCTGATGCGCATGGACCAAGCAGCCAAGCGGGTCAGTTACACTGGCACGTTCGTCTATCAGCATGGAAATCTCCTCGAAACGATGCGAATTTTTCACCGTGTCGGGGCAGACGGAGTGCGCGAACTGCTTGAATCGCTGAACGGCGTGCGGCGGGAGATTATCCGTGGCCACCGGCAGATCAAATGTTACTTTCCCAATGAGGACGCGCTGGTTATTGAACGGGCGCGGGTGGTGCACGCAGGTTTTCCAAGCGCGCTGCCGCAGCATCTCAAACAGCTGAGCCGTTACTATGTGTTTCACTTGGGAGGCGAGGGCCGCGTCGCCGGTCGTATTGCCCAGATTGTCCTGATCCAGCCGCGCGACGGCTACCGCTACGGGTACCGTCTATGGGCGGACAAGGCCACGGGGCTCCTGCTGCGGTCCGACCTTGTGGATGAGCATGGAAAAATCATCGAACAGTTCATGTTCACGCAGATCCACCCTAGGACACATATCCCTATCTCCGATCTTGAACTGCCACATGATCGGACACGACACTGGCAACGGGAAGCCGCCGAAGTTCCGGCCAGTGGCAGGGCAGGGTGGGTTGCACGCCGTCTGCCACACGGATTCCATCGCATAGCGTATCTGGTGCGCCAGCAGACCCCAGGTCGCCCGCGCGTACGGCACCTCGTGTATTCTGATGGACTTGCCGCAGTATCAGTGTTCATTCAGCGTCTCCCGGCCGGGGATCACTCAGCCATGGTAGGCTTGAGACGGATGGGTGCAGTGCATATGTACGGTAAAGTGGTCGCAGGCCACCAGGTGACTGTCATGGGTGAGGTACCCAAGGCGACGGTGGCGCTGATTGGCCGGTCGGTGGTGCAGGAAACACCGTGACCCCGTAACCAAAAGGTTGTCATCACAGATCGTTTGCCTAAGAGAGCCCTAATGGAAATGAGAAAAAAGCTGGTGTCATCGCTGTTCGTGCTGTGTTTCGTATGGGTTGCCAAGGTTCAGGCCGCATCGCTACCGGATTTTGCGAGTCTGGTGCAGAAGTACGGTCCCGCCGTGGTCAATATCAGCACGGTTCAGAAAGCGACAAAGGTGCCGCAATCCTTCAATGCCCCCGGTTTCCCACTCAACGATCTATTCAAACACTACTTCGGCAATAGCCCTCCTGAGACTATCAATACTCGCTCCCTCGGGTCTGGGTTCATCATTTCACCGGATGGCTACATTCTGACCTCGGGTCATGTCGTCGTCCATGCCAAGCAGATCATTGTCAAACTGACCAATCGCCGGGAATTTGTTGCCAAACTGATCGGTCTCGATCCGCTGAGCGATGTCGCGTTACTGAAGATCAACGCGACAGGTCTACCGACGGTCAAGATCGGCCATCCGTCAAAACTCAAGGTGGGACAATGGGTGCTTGCCATCGGGTCGCCTTTTGGTTTCGAGAATTCGGCGACTGAGGGCATTGTCTCGGCCAAGGGACGCAGCCTGCCAAGCGAGAACTACGTGCCCTTCATTCAGACAGATGTACCAATTAACCCCGGTAATTCCGGCGGCCCCTTGTTCAACTTGAAAGGCCGGGTGGTCGGTATCAATTCCGAGATATACAGCCGCACCGGGGGCTATATGGGGCTGTCGTTTGCCACACCGATCAATCTTGCGATGAAGGTTGCTAACGAGCTGAAGGCAACTGGCCATGTGCAGCGGGGCTGGATCGGCATCACGATCCAGGATGTGACGCGGCGGCTTGCCGAATCATTTCACATGGTCAAACCGTACGGGGCCTTGGTCTCCGATATCCTGCCTCACAGTCCGGCATCGACCTCCAAGCTGCGCGTGGCGGACGTGATTGTCAAATACCAAGGTCACACGATCGATACCTCTTCAGCGCTTCCACCCCTGGTCGGCCTGACCCCGGTTGGAACCCGGGTGAAGCTCGGCGTGCTGCGTGATGGCAAACCCGAGACGGTATGGCTCACGATCGGCCAGCTGCCCCAGGCCCGCGCGGGCGGTTCGAAACAACACGCTGCGGTGGTTCCACATAATCGCGCCTCACTTGGCTTGGCTGTGAGCAATCTGACCCCAGATGAGCGCATGCAATACGGTGTGCCGTATGGGGTGCTGGTCGACGGCATCGAGAACGGGTCGGCACTACGAGCAGGCATTGAGCCGGGCGACGTGATTCTGAGGATCGGAAACCAGAAAGTCATGAACACCCAGAGGTTCAAGGAGATTGTAAAGAAACTGCCGAAGGGGCACCCGATTCCGGTGCTCGTCCATCGGGGTGCCAACTCGCTGTTCCTTGCGCTGAAGATCAAGAAATAGCGATCCGCCGCCCAACCGGGTGGGATGAAGGCGCCGCTGAGTACGCGGCGCCTTCATTTTTCATCTACCTGGCGGCGTAAAAAAGGCGTAGAGTAAACGGCCCGAAGAACGGCATTCGCGGTAGGTATGAGCGACTGGGACCGGACCCGAATCCGAAATTTCTCGATTATCGCTCATATCGATCATGGCAAGTCGACCTTGGCTGATCGGTTTATCGAGCGCTGTGGCGGCCTCGAGCAGCGTGAAATGGCTGATCAGGTGCTCGATTCGATGGATCTCGAGCGCGAGCGCGGTATTACGATCAAGGCTCAGAGCGTCGCTCTCGACTACCGAGCCCGGGACGGCCACGTCTACCGGCTAAATCTGATTGACACACCGGGACATGTCGATTTCTCGTACGAAGTGTCGCGCTCGCTCACAGCCTGCGAAGGCGCGCTACTCGTGGTAGATGCCTCCCAGGGTGTCCAGGCTCAGAGCGTCGCGAACTGTTATACGGCATCTGAACTCAACCTCGAAATCGTACCAGTACTAAACAAGATCGACCTGCCGGTAGCGGATCCTGACCGCGTAGCAGCAGAAATCGAGGACATCATCGGCATCGGCGCCCGTGATGCAGTGCGCGTAAGCGCCAAGACCGGTGCTGGCATTGATGAGGTCCTTGAGGCAATTGTCGCGCGCATCCCCGCTCCTGCTGGTAGCACTGATGCGCCGTTGCAGGCGCTCATCATCGATTCCTGGTTTGACAATTACCTTGGCACCGTCGTGCTACTGCGCGTGGTGGAGGGTATATTGCGTCCAAAGGACCGGATCCGGATGATGGCTGCAGGGCGGGACTATCTCGCCGAACAGGTGGGCATATTTACGCCCAAGCGCAGCGAACGCGAGGCCCTTCGCGCCGGAGATGTCGGGTTCCTCATTGCCGGTATCAAGGATATCAAGGGTGCGCGCGTCGGGGATACCGTGACCCACGCGGACCAACCAGCGATGATGGCACTCCCCGGTTTCAAGGAGATAAAACCGCGCGTGTTTGCCGGGCTTTACCCGGTCGATTCCGCCGACTACAACGGGTTTCGGGATGCTCTTGAGAAGCTCAAATTGAATGACGCTTCAATGCAGTTTGAGCCTGAGTCGTCGACGGCGCTTGGGTTTGGATTCCGGTGTGGGTTCCTGGGTATGCTGCACTTGGAGATTGTACAGGAGCGCCTTGAGCGTGAGTATGAGCTGAGCTTGATCACGACCGCGCCGACGGTTGTGTACGAGGTGGTAACCGTTCGCGGTGCAAAGATACAGATCGACAATCCAGCTAAACTACCTGAAGCCGGGCAGATCGCCGAGATTCGGGAGCCTGTGATCCGTGCCAAAATTATGACGCCCCAGGAATACGTAGGCTCGATCATGCGGTTGTGCATCGAGAAGCGGGGGGTCCAGAAGGTGATGACCTATCATGGGCGGCAGGTGCTTCTGGTCTTTGAGTTGCCCCTAAATGAGGTCGTACTTGATTTTTTTGACCGACTTAAGTCAGTGAGCCGCGGGTATGCTTCGCTCGACTATGAGTTTTTGGAATTTCGGCCCGCCGAGCTCTGCAAATTGGATATACTTATCAACGGGGATCGCGTGGATGCGCTGTCTTCCATAGTGCATCGGGATCAAGGCCAGTACCGTGGGCGGGAACTGGTTCGAAAGATGCGTGAAATCATCCCCAGGCAAATGTTCGACGTGGCGATCCAAGCCGCGATTGGCTCGCAGGTGATCGCGCGGGAGACGGTTAAGGCCCTCCGCAAAAACGTCACCGCGAAATGCTACGGTGGGGATATAAGTCGTAAACGTAAGTTACTTGAACGGCAAAAAGAGGGGAAGAAACGCATGAAACAGGTGGGCTCAGTAGAGATTCCCCAAGAAGCATTTCTCGCAGTTTTAAGGGTGGACGAAAAATAACATGGGATTCGCATTATCGCTGGTGCTGGCGCTCGCGATCACGGGGCTTATCTGGTCGGTGGATCTTGCTGTGACTGGGCCGATGAGGCGTCGGCGCGCCGAAGCGGCGAAGAGATCAGGCGGCGGTGTTGGCGACGTCGAGCGACTGTCTAGGGAGCCGCTGATTGTCGAATACGCGAAATCATTCTTTCCCGTTATCCTGGTCGTGTTACTGCTACGCTCGTTTGTCGTAGAACCGTTCCGGATCCCGTCGGGATCCATGATCCCAACACTCCATGTCGGGGATTTTATTCTTGTCGAGAAATTCGCCTATGGACTGAGATTACCAGTACTGAACACGGAGATCCTGCATACGGGCAAGCCCCAGCGGGGCGCCGTCGTCGTTTTCCGGTACCCACTCAACCCCTCTGAGGACTTTATCAAGCGCGTGGTCGGTATTCCCGGGGATCACATCGAATACAAGAATAAACAGCTGTACATCAACGGAAAGCTGATACCACACTATAATGGCCGGCCTTATCTCTACGCCGAGTCGAACGACCACTACATTGATGCCAGGGAATACACCGAGAAGCTTGGCAAGGTAAAGCACCACATCATTCTCATCCCTGGCATGTACGCTCCGCCACAGTCCTTTGTAGTACCGCCACACGAGTATTTCGTCATGGGTGATAATCGCGATCTTAGCAACGACAGCCGCTACTGGGGTTACGTGCCCCAGAAGAATCTCGTAGGCCGCGCATTCCTGATCTGGTTTAGCTGGGACATCGCGCATGATAAAAGTATCGCGTGGGGGCGAATCGGACGCGTGATTCATTAATCCCGGCGGGACCGGGATGGAGGAAACAACATGTTCAATAGGGGCAACCAGACAGGCATGACGCTATTTGGCATGACTCTGGTCGTATTTGTCATCGTGTTCTTTACGCTGCTCGGTCTTAAGCTGTTACCGGCCTACCTTAACAATTTCAAGGTGAATAGCGATCTTGCGAATCTCGTGCACCAACCGAACGCCTCCAGGCTTTCAAGGAGTGAGATCGTCGATGGACTCGAACGGCGATTCGAGATTGACGAGGTCAGTTATGTCCATCTTAGCAAGGATCTACACGTTACGCGGATTACTGGTGGCAAGAGAATTTCGATTGTGTACGAAATCCGTGTGCCGCTAATTTACAATGTCAGCGCCCTTGTCGATTTCAATGACCACGTAGAGGCAGTACATCGTTGACCGATCGTGACACTGGTCTTGCCCGGGTGCTCGGGTATGAATTTTCTGATCCTTCGCTGCTCCGCCAAGCACTGACACATCGAAGCGCGGGCCGATACAACAATGAACGCCTCGAATTTCTCGGGGACAGCGTGTTGAGCCTCGTAGTCGCACAGGAGCTTTTCGTCCGATACCCCGACCTTCCGGAGGGTGAGCTTAGCCGCTTGCGGTCGCAACTCGTGTGCGGGGAAGCGCTTACTAGCAGGGCTCGCGTCCTTGGCTTGGGCAATCATCTTGTACTCGGTGAAGGTGAGAACCGCGCAGGCGGCCATGACCGAGACTCGATCCTCGCTGACGCGCTTGAGGCGGTGTTTGGAGCAGTCTTCAAGGATGGTGGATTCACAGCCGCACAAA
Source organism: Pseudomonadota bacterium (assembly GCA_021777335.1). Lineage (GTDB taxonomy): Bacteria > Pseudomonadota > Gammaproteobacteria > Acidiferrobacterales > Acidiferrobacteraceae > JAJYDT01. Next base: position 15,577 of record JAJYDT010000009.1, read on the forward strand.
AGGTGATTCTGCACGTGTATGCAATCCTGTTTTCTGCCCTTGACCCAGGACGGGTGGAGAAGGATCCAAAGACGCGCCTGCAGGAATTTCTTCAGAAGCGTGGCCTGGCCGTCCCCTTGTATGAAACTATCGAGGTATCTGGCGAATCGCATCGGCTGCGATTCATTGTGGAGTGTCACGTGAGCGGCAGCGCTGAACCTACGCGTGGTGAGGGGACGAGCCGTCGCCAAGCGGAACAGGACGCCGCGGCGAAGGCCTGTCTTCGTCTCGGTGCTTCCTGAAGAAGATGCCGTTTCGCAGCGGGTTCGTCGCCATCATCGGGCGCCCGAACGTCGGCAAGTCGACGCTAGTAAACAGACTCGTGGGAAGCAAGGTCAGTATTGTATCCCCAAAACCACAGACGACGCGGCACAGAATTCTCGGGGTCCGGACCGATGAGGAGACCCAGGTCATCTATATCGACACACCAGGCGTGCAAGAGCGGGCAGATAATGCCATGAACCGGATCATGAACCGTACAGCGCGTACTGCAGCCTACGACGTGGATTGTGCGGTTGTTGTGATCACGGTCGATGGGTGGGGCCACGAAGATCATCTGGCGCTTGCGGCTGCACGTGCCTCTAGAGCGCCACTAGTGCTTGCCGTCAACAAAATCGACCGCTTTGCCCGACACGATGCTCTCTTGCCGCTGATTGAGCAGTCGGTGCACGAGGGACCGTTCGACGAGATAGTGCCGGTCTCGGCACGCACCGGATTACAGGTGGATGTGCTCGAGCGCGTGGTCCGTGCACGGCTTCCGGCACACCCGCCTTATTTCGATGCTGATTTGGCCACGGATCGCAGCGACTCATTTTTTGCTGGAGAACTGGTGCGCGAACAGCTGTTCCGGACACTTGGTGCCGAGGTCCCTTACGCCTGCGCGGTGGAGATTGAACAGTTTGCGCATACAGCAAACGGTCTTCTGCGCATCCAGGCGGTCATTTGGATCGAGAGGGAAGGACAAAAAGGTATCGTCATCGGCAAGGATGGCCACACGCTCAAAGAGGTGGGGCGGCGTGCCCGTCTTGAAATGCAGGAAATATTCGGTGCGAAGGTTTTCCTAGGGCTTTGGGTCAGGGTGCGTGAAGGCTGGGCCGACGACACGCGTGCATTGAGCCGCCTCGGCTATTGGGAAGGCGGGGCGTGACAAGGGTTTCTGGGCAACCTGTGTTTATCCTGCATCGCTACGAGTACGGCGAAACGAGTCTTGTATTGGAATGCCTGACACCGGAATTTGGGCGGGTCGGTGTGCTTGCAAAGGGCGTACGCCGAGCGAACGCCGGATACCGGAATCTTGATCCATTTGCGCCACTTCTGATCGGTTGGAGCGGACGCGGAGAGCTACCTGTTCTGACGCACGTGGAACCGTACGGGATACCGTTGGCACTGTCCGGGCGCGCATTATGGTGTGGATTCTATGTCAACGAGCTGGTGATGGCATTGTTGCATCGCCACGATGCGCACCCGGGTATTTTTCACGCCTACGCAAGAGTACTGAAGCTGATTACCGATAAGGGCCGCCAGGATGCTGAATTGAGGCTGTTTGAGCTTGTGCTGCTGCGTGAACTCGGTTATGGGTTGATACTCGACGGCGAAGCCGGCAACCGGGTTGCGCTTGAACCGGACACACTCTACAGATATGCATTCGATTCCGGACCATGCAAGGGAACTGGAGAGGGGGTGCCTGTCCATGGCCGCACCCTGATCGCGCTTGGGTGTGGGCAGATCGGAGATGGCGAGGCACGGCGCGAGGCACGGCGATTGCTTAAGGCTGCCATCGACCGCCAGCTACGCGCGCCATTGCGGACACCTAAACTCTTCCGGCAGATCAGTCAGCATGCCACCCTTGTGCTTAAGCCATGAGGTATGTGCGCCTTGGGGTGAACATCGACCATATTGCTACGCTCAGGCAGGCGCGGGGTACACGTTATCCGGACCCGCTCCATGCGGCATTGATCGCTGAGGAGGCTGGCGCCGATTCAATCACGCTTCATCTTCGCGAGGACCGCCGTCATATCCAAGAGCGTGATGTGGTGCTTCTTCAGGAAATCCTGACGACTCGCATAAATCTTGAGATGGCCGCGACAGAGGAGATGATTGCGTTTGCAGTCAGATATACCCCACATGACTGCTGTCTCGTGCCGGAACGGCGGCAGGAATTGACCACTGAAGGTGGACTGGATGTCGTGGCAAGACATACCGATATCCAGCTGGCGTGCGAGCGACTCAAGGAAGCTGGTATCCACGTTTCATTATTCATTGATGCTGATCCCATGCAAATCGAAGCAGCGGCGCTGACGGGAGCGCCGGCGGTTGAACTGCATACGGGTCATTACGCGAACGCGGGCAGCGCGGCCGCGCGCATGAGCGAGCTCAAGCGGTTACAGAGCGCCGCAATGTTCGCGCATGCACGAGGACTCTCGGTACACGCGGGTCACGGTCTGCACTATCACAATACCGCAGAAATCGCGCGCATCCCTGAGATCGAGGAGCTCAATATTGGCCATGCGATCGTCGCTCGTGCTGTATTCACCGGACTGGCCGAGGCAGTGCACACGATGCGTGCGCTCATCGATAAAGGGTGCGGGCAGTGATCTACGGGATTGGGACCGATCTTGTGCGTATCGAGCGGATCCGGCGTGCGTTTGATCGCTTCGGGATACCGTTTGCGGCGCGCATCCTTACGCCGGACGAGTTTGGTGAATTTGCTCCGGAACAACGCAAGGCGCATTTCCTAGCGAAGCGATTTGCGGCCAAGGAGGCGTGCGTGAAGGCCATGGGCCAAGGTTTCCGGGGCGGGCTCAGTCTGCAGCAGATCGGGCTTGTACATGATCCTGTTGGATGTCCCCTGCTCGTTTTTTCCGGACCTGCAGAGGCATTTGTGCGACGGGCACGTATTGCCGCGAGTCATGTCAGCATCTCAGATGAGGATGACTATGCGCTTGCGTTCGTGGTGCTACTGCGGGGTTGAGCCTATTTCTTGCGCTGCGGCGCGAAACCCGGGGGTACCGCGCCAAACTCACCTTCGCCGAACAGGAAGCCCACCATGTGTTGCTCGATCACATCGACGGTACCAGGGTCTGCGGTGCTCAACCGGTTCTCATTGATGATCATTGCCAGTCGGTCGAGCCAGCGACGCCAGCCCTCCCGCGAGACCTGCTCGTAAATGCGTATGCCAAGCGGGCCGGGGTGTGGCGGCTCATCAAGGCCCTCCGCCGGGGACTTCAATACCACGCAGTTGACCATTCGAGCCATGTACCCTCCCATCGATAAACCACCATTATAACGGAGATTGTGCCCACTGCCAGCGGGTTCCCGGCAAATGCCGCGAGGCGTCGCGGAGGATGAAACATGCTAAACTGAGGGCCATTTCCAACATGATGAGATTAGGAGTCATTATGCTTGAGACAGAACAGATGACCGCAACTCCTGCATATCCGCAGATATTGTCAGAATCCCAGATTCGGGTAACACCAGCTGCTGGAGCCAAATTCAGGGAGCTCCTGAGCGAAGCCGGTGAGCCAAACCTGGCCATCCGCGTATTTGTCTCGGGTGGCGGGTGTGGTGGCATGACCTATGGCATGACCTTCACTTCCGAGGAACATACGCGCCATGACAGCGTCGTTCATGGCGAGGGTTACGAGATCCGTGTCGATGCCGTGACTCTGAACTATTTGAAGGGCAGCGAGATCGATTTCCGCGCTAACGGGGCACAGTCGAGCTTCGTTTTCAATAATGTCTTTCAGAGCGTTGGTGGCAGTGGAACCTGCGGGGCCTGCGGCGCTAGCGGCGGCGGCTGTCACTGATCCTGTGGACGCGCGTCCCGCGCGTGTCCTGATTCTTGCGCCGCACGGAAGCTATCGACTTGCGCCCTTCTCGACCGCGGCGCATGCGCTCGGTTTTAACGTTGTAATCGCCTCAGAAAGCCGGTTTGCGCTCGGGATGCCCGATGCCGAAGCGGTGCATGTCGACTTTACGGACCCGATTTCGGCCGTCGACCGATTTTTTGCCATGCATCGGATCTTGCCGTTTTCCACGGTCATCGGTACGGATGATGCGAGCACCGAGCTTGCGGCGCTCGTATGCGCGCGGCTTCACCTGCCCCATAATGCTCCGGAATCCGTTCGTATCTCACGGCGCAAGGATCTCGCGCGCGCACGTCTCTTCGCGCATGGAGTCAGGGTTCCATGCCACTGGGTGCTGGACCGCCGCTACAACCTCAGGCCGCAGATGGAAGGGATTGTCTTCCCAGTTGTGGCAAAACCTGTCGCACTTTCTGCAAGCCGCGGCGTGATCCGGGCAAATAATCAGAACGAGCTTTTGGCAGCGATCGAGCGTATCGGCGGTATTCTATCGGAGGTCAGCGATCCAGACGAGGCGTCGTTGCTGCTCGTCGAGCGTTTTATTCCCGGCATAGAGGTGGCGGTGGAGGGTCTGCTTGATAATGCGTGCCTTCGCGTACTTTCGATTTTCGACAAACCAGAACCATTGGACGGGCCATATTTCGAGGAGACCTACTACATCACACCGTCGATGCTCGATTTGGCCCGGCAAGACGAGATCCGCCGGACGGTACAGGACGCGTGCGATGCTTATGGACTCCGCGAAGGCCCTGTCCATGCCGAGTGTCGGATCAATGACGACGGGGTTTGGATTCTCGAGGTGGCCGCGCGCACGATCGGCGGGCTTTGCGCCCGGCTGCTCCGCTTCGGTATAGGTTTTACACTAGAAGAACTTGTACTACGGCATGCCACGCGGCAGCCATTTGAGTTACGGAATCCGGAAGGGGCGGGCGGAGTGCTCATGATTCCCATTGCGCGAGGGGGTGTTCTGAAGCGTGTTGAGGGGGTGCTCGCAGCGGAACGAGTTCCTCACATAATTGATGTCCATATCGACGTGCGCGAAGGCTATGAGCTCGTACCGCTTCCCGAAGGTGCGAGCTATCTTGGCTTCGTCTTCGCCAAAGCGGCGACACCCACTAAGGTTCTGCAAGCACTTCGCCAAGCACACGCATGCCTAAACGTTGTAGTGCAGCCACTTTGGAAAGTCAGCCTTGGCTAGGGAAACCGCGGCATTAATGTTTCCTTGCCCTTGTCCTTGATGTCGAGGTGGGCTGCTGCCATCGCGGTACGCGTCATTTCAACCTTATCTGAGGGCACATCAACGATAATCAGGATCCGCCCCTGCCTAACCTCATCTTCAAACTTGTGTAACCGGCTATTTGGGACATCGAGCGCCTTCAGACTTGCGCTGAAGGTTCCGACTGACGCGCCGGCTACCGTCGTAGCAAGCAGCGTTGCACCTCCGGCAAGCACAAGGCCGCCCGGCATTGCAATCGCCACGAGTCCAGCCAGCATACCCGCAGCACCACCAAGCGTTATGCCTTTCTCGATAGCGGCTGCGAAATCCGTCTTCTGCATCAATGATGCTTCCGGCAGATCCCCAAGCGGTACACCCTCCTTGGCGATGATGTGTATGTGTTTTTCCGGCACGCGCTCAAGTAGTAGCGCATCCACAGCTTGGCTTGCGCGCCCGACACTAGGCGCAATAAAGTACAGTCGTTTCATGAATTTTCCTCGGTGCCCGCGAACTGTGGATTGTAGCGCGTAAGGTCGCTTTCAAAAGCGAACTTAGGTCCGACTAGTCGGGGTGGGGGTTTTATCAGTTTTTGAGATGGTAAGTGGGCGCGCGCGGTGCTCAAATGTATCCCGGACCCAACGCTGCCAGATCCCTGCTGCGATCCCAAGCAGCAAAGGACCAACGACGACGCCAACCAGCCCAAACGTTTTGGCGCCACCGAGGATGCTGAGCAGCATGAGCAGGAACGACACCTCGCCGGCCGCGGCACTGACGAGGGGTCGAAAGAGGATGTCGGCGAGACCAATGATCGCAAAACCCCAGACAAGAATAACAAGTGCAGAGATCCAAGCGCCACTGAGCGCGAGCCATCCAGCTGCGAGCAGAAGAACGGCCCCCGCGCCGAATGGTATTGGGGAAAGCAGTATGGTCCCCACCATCCAGACTGACCAGAGCGGAATTTGAGCAATACCAAAGGCGAGCCCGATCAGCAATCCCTCCGCAACACCGACGCCCACGATCCCAAGCATGACCGCCCGGGCGGAACGTACAGCGATCGAGAGCAGAATGGGTCCATCAGTGCCCCAAAGACGGGTCGCAAGACCCGCAACGTCGGCTGCCGCGCGTTCGCCACTGAGTGCTAGCACAAATACCATCATCGCTGCGATCGCTGTGTGCAATATCAGGATCCACGCACCGCCGATCCATAGGCGCACCAGATCCTTGTGTTGTCCAAGGAAACGCAGGAGCACGCCTGCATTGATGGAGTGCAGTTTTGACCATAGCCAGTGCCCAATGATTGGGATCCGTGCAAGGTCTGCAGGAGGTAGCAGCAGTGGCTTGCCGGCCTGCCATTTCGGAATCATAGGGGATACGTTTGAGGCAACCGTGCTGACGATCACCACGGCGGGTAGCACAATAACTGCGAGCCAGACCAAGGCATGCAGACTGGCAGCAATCCGGCGGGGAACATGAAACCGCGCTTCAGCCCATCTCTGGGCCGGCCATCCCACGACGCATAGAATGGTCCCCATCAGGATAGGGGTTGCGTAAGGGGTGAGCGCGTAGGCTGCGGCGACAAAGATTGCCACGAGGATAAACATGCTGAAGCGGGAGCGCAGATCGATCATGACATGCGATCGTGCCACGGGAACGCGCGCGGTGCCATCCGGCAGCGCGCAAACTTAAGGAGCGCTTGCGGCCCTGCCTGCAAAGTCAGGTCAACCATTCCGGTATAGTTAACCCCGATCTTGGGGATCACGAGCCTTTCAGCCTCCTGATAAAACAGATAATATAGTATTATTACTATATTGATTATATTGTAAAAGTTAAAAAACTAAGATACCGCATAAATCGGTATGGCATGAGCACAGAGCAATGTCCACGCGAGCGATCATGGTGCGCCAATACACTGAGGATGGGTGGGCGCGCTGTCTGCGTGTCGTTGCTACCGAAAACGCTCTTATCGCGGAGTACGGCTATTCGCAGGCACCCCGGTCCCAACGGAAATACCGCGCATGCAAATGGCGGTATATCCAGGTTCCAAAGAGGATCCCGAATACGGTAAAGATCGCTGGGGCACGCCCGAGGCCGAGCTGTACGAGAGCGATGCTTGGGCATGCGCCGGTAAGTGCCCAGCCGATACCAAACAGGACACTACCGGGTACGGTGCCTTTGTGCAGAATTTTGTGGGGTATCGCGCTTTTCTGCCGGATGATGGCGAAGACCACGAGGGCAACTCCGACAGCACCGGCAAACACGAAGAGCAATCTCAGATCCTTGAAGAGAAACATCCTGTGTACCTGTCCGAAATCGCCAAAACCGATGTGCGCCAGCACAAATCCCATGATCGTACCCATAGAGATGTAGTAGAGGTGCAATTTCAGCGATTTCATTTAAGCAGTACCTCCATAAGCCATGATGTTGCGACCGCTGAGCCGAAAAAGGTTGCGGTGGCAATGAGGCTCGCTGGCCGCAGTGTCGCACAACCAATAAGTCCGTGACCCGAGGTGCAACCACCTGCCATCTGCGTTCCGAAACCAACCAGCACGCCCCCCGATAAGAGGATGAGCCAAGACATCCATCCCATGCCAAAGAGGGCACTGTAGGCGGGGCTCAGGCTGAAATGTATCCGGATCGCGTGATCCGGGATGAGTGACAGCATGCCACCAAACGCAAGACTAATCAGGAACGCGAGGTGGGCGCTGGCCGGAACGCGGGCGCGCGTCACGGCGTGCGCAGTTGCGGCCGGCATCTGTATAGGTCCGGATTTACTCAAGGCTCCAGGTGCCATTTCGTTGCCGAACTGGGCGATAGTGGCAGCCATGAGGGCATCACTCATGACCGCCGGGTTGCGCTGCAGGCTCGTTGCTACAGCACGTGCGCCACGTGTTGCGCGCCAGCGCGTGATCTGTCCCCAGCTTCCCGAGACCCCGAGTGGCCGACGAAAGAGTAGCCAGAAAAGAATAGGTATTGCCCCAAGGGCGGGTGCCCCGATCCACCACGGCCAGTAATTAAACATGGAATATTTCCTCCACGTACATATTCTTATGCGCTCTTTCGCATGAACCACCGCGCCCAAAATGGGGTAGAGCGTGCTTTGCCCCGTTTCGACCGGTCAAAGCGGCGCAGTAGAGCAGCAATCTCTGGGTTTGTACCCCGCTCTGCAATCGTGAACACTGTTTCGCCGCTTTGGTTTGTCGCATAAGGGTCGGTCTTGCGCGCAAGGAGCAGCCGTACGATGTCGGCGTTACCGCGACTCACTGCCAGCATCAGGGCGGTTGTCCCATCAGTGTTGGGCACATTGACGTCTACGCCGTGGCGTAACAATGATTCCACCATGGATACGCGTCCCTTAAGGATTGCATTGAACAGGGCGACTGCGCCGTAAGCGACAGAGGAACGTGGCACCTCAATCGTGGCCCCATTTGGCAGCAGATTGAGCGGGACCGTCTCCCCCATCAATGACATCTGGTAACGCGCGCACAGCTGAAACTCGCTTTCACAGTAATGGGTCTGCCATACCTGCAACGCGGGATTCAGCGCAAATTGCGCGAACAATTCACAGTGATGAGTATGTGAGCATGCCATAGCCCCCCCCTTTTTTGAGTCTATCGCTCGTTTCTTCTGTGAAGAAGAGCACAAAGTGTGCCACATCGGAGAAATTAGATACCACGCATAACAGATTGTAATTATGTTTATAACTATGGATTGGGCCTCCGAAGCTTGGCCACAAAGCCCAAACGGTGGCCGCCCTGCGGCAACGCATTCGCGGGGGTACGCTTTACGCCTGCGGTGTTCCGGCGCATCCTGAGCTACAATAGCTTGGCTCATTCACAGGAGCGGATACTGTGCCAAGCAACGCCTGTCATCCATTGGCCCCGCATAAGAAATTGCGACGGCCCGATTGGTATGTTTCTAGCCTCATGCTGGAGCGAAGTCTTGATGCCATTCTACGCAGGGTCCGGCTTGACCGGCACCATGACATCCCCTACCTTGCAGGGTACAGTCAGGACGGAAAGACCATCTATATTGATCGGCATCTCCCTAAAACCTTCAGTTTTGGAGGCAAGGAAGTTGCGGTCGACCGCTACCTGATCCTCCACGAAATCGTTGAGAAATCTCTTATCGATGAGGCGGCTCTCCATTATCTGCACGCACACCAGATCGCAACACGCGCGGAGGAGGCGGCCGTGCGCGCCGATGGGATCTTGTGGAGCGCATATGATCGGTTCATGCAGCGCTACGTCAAGACAATCGGCTCAGAACAGCTAAAGCGCGTCCCGGCCGATCTTGACCTCAAACCATACCGCGACGAACATGATCGGCAACTGCTCGTCGATATGGCGGTTGCTGAAAAGAATGCCGGGGTACCGGACCACACATCGCTCGCAGCGATCCGTGGAATGGTCAGCGTCAAGAAGAGTCGGCCACTGGCCACCACCGTGCGGCTAGCAAGAACCGCGGCGGCGCAACCTGTCAGGCCAAAGCCACGGACCGCCGCTGTACCGAAAGCCTCAGGACGCGTAGGGCGTCGTAGAAGGAGTGCACGATAGCAACCAAGGGCGACTGTCAGGATCAACCAGTAGGCACATGGTCGATATCTTCAGATCGTGCATGGCGGCGGCAGTGAGGCCTCTGTTCCTTGCTTGTTGCCGCAACTGCTACTGACCCACTGTTTCATGGCACTCACTCCTTACCCCTTCCTTCGACCTAGCCGCCGACAACGTCTGTCACTGTTGATGGGTCGTGCGCGGACTCGCCTCGGTCTCAATGCGTGGTTTCCGCACGTGCCACTCGCAGTGGCCACAGGGCTGTTCGGTCTGTTGAGTGCATGGTCACTCATCGGGCACATATCGCTTGTACTTCCCCACACACAATCGCCGGTGGGGCCGGTGCTGGCGCTACCTGGGGCGGAAGCAGGAATTCCGCAGATCGTGGCCGGCGTCGTGCTCATCGCGATGGCGGTGGGTTTATTCTTGCGTTCGCGGCTCGCTTGGACTGTCTCACTGATCCTCGTGGCCGCGACTCTGGTTATGGCGGCAAGTCACGGCGTCCGATATAGGAACCCGGAGATCGTTTTCAGTGGTGTGATCCTGCTCGCACTGCTCGTGTTTCACCGTTCGTTTTCCCGATCAAGCTTAGCCACAGCGACGTTATTCACCGTCGTAAGCATCGTCTTGCTGTTCGGCTACGCGGGATTAGGCGCATACGTGCTCGGCTCAGGATTTTCTCCGCCGATCACGAACCTGCCTGAGGCGTTTTATTTTGCGGTTGTCACGATGTCGACGGTAGGCTACGGCGATATTGTTCCCAGGACTGATGACGCGCGCCTATTCGTTGTATCAATCATTATTCTTGGCATCACCGTCTTTGCCACTTCCTTATCGGCAGTGTTGATGCCAATGATCAATAACCGCATACAGCAATTATTGGCAGGAGAAAAAAAACATATGGTCCGGACAAAACATTATGTTGTCGCCGGCGATACTTCACTTGCGCACAGCACTTATCATGAGCTCAAGGCGCGTCATCTACCCGTGACGGTAATTCTGGCGCGGGTTGCAGATACGGCCTGGGTAGAGCCAGCCGACCTCGTGTTGGGAGACCCAACAGACATAGAGACGCTTAAAAATGCGGGCGCGCAGGAGGCGGTTGCGGTACTGGCATTGCGTGAGGACGATCGTGAAAACGCGTTCATTGTGCTCGCGCTAAAGGAACTGGGCACGCAGGCCCATACGGTCGCAGCGGTGCGGGATAGCAGAAATCTCGTGCGGGTCCGACGCGTGGGACCCGACATGATCATCGCCCCCGATGTCATCGGAGGCGAGTTGCTGGCAATGGCGCTGACTGGCGAAGAATTGGACGGCGATACACTCTTGAGGAAGATCTTCCATGCCGACGCGGATAACACCGCTTAGAAGACCGTTAACGTGTCAGGCCGCGGACAAAATATGAGATCCAGGGTAGCCCGGCTCAGGATCTAGCCCTAAGACGGTCTGGCAGATACTCGAGTGTAATACACTTTTCGCGCGCAAGGATCACACAGCGTTCGATCACATTCAGGAGTTCGCGGACGTTTCCGGGCCAGCTATAGCGGCAGAATGCATCAAGTACAGGCTCATCTATGGCTGGGGGCGCAGACAATCCATGCCGTGTCGCCGCCTGTAGAAGAAACTGACGGGCAAGCAGTGGCACGTCATCGATGCGTTCGCGCAGGGGGGGCATAACAATCTCAGCGACATTGAGGCGGTAATAGAGGTCGTCGCGGAACCCTAACCGGGCTACAAGTTCCTGGAGATTCTTGTTGCTCGCTGCGATGATGCGCGCGTCGATTGTGCGCGTTCTGGATTCCCCCACCCGTTCGAACACTTTGTCCTGCAGAAACCTGAGAAGCTTGGCCTGCCCCCCCAGGTCGAGCTCGCTGATCTCATCTAGAAACAAGGTGCCCTGATCTGCGAGTTCGAGGCGTCCGATCTTGTCGCGAATCGCGCCTGTGAAGGCGCCTTTGCAGTGTCCGAAAAGTTCGCTCTCGAGAAGCGCAGGGGAAAGACTCCCACAATTGACCTCGATAAATGGACCAGAGGCGCGTGCGGTCAGGTGATGCACATGGCGGGCGAGCATACTTTTCCCGGTACCGCTCTCACCCTGGATAAGAATGGTAACATCGCTTTTCCCGAACTGCTCGACCATAGCAAGCGTCCGCTTCAAGGCTGGCGAGCGTGTAAATAGGCCGCCATGTTCGATTGCCCGTCGCAAGGAGTGATTTTCCGCCTCGAGACCCCGGATATGCAGGTTGCGCGTCACGATCTGTTCGATCTCAGCAGGTGCAAACGGTTTGACGATAAAATCGCTTGCGCCCGTCTTTATCGCATCGACAGCCGTGTCAATCGCGCCGTAGGCAGTCATGATCACGACTGGTACCCTCGGGTACTCGGTTTTCACAAAGCGCAGAAGGTCGAGCCCTCCATGGGGTTCCATCTTAAGGTCGGTAAGAACAAGATCCGCATGGAACTCTTTTAACGCATTGATGGCCGCTGAGACAGAGGCGACATCACGCACCCGGTGCTGTTTGCGCTCAAGGAAAATCCTGAGTGTAAGACGAATCTTACGATCATCATCGACGATCAGTACGCTCGCCATGGACTTATTCCTGGCTCGGAAGCGGAACCATGGGCTGCAATGGCAGATCGGTGTCGCTCAGCTGGCGGGGCAGCGCGATGATAAAACAGGTACCGCGCCCAGCCTGAGATTCTACAGCAATATGGCCTCCGTGCGCCTCGACCATCTCGCGCACGATCGCCAGGCCCATCCCCGCTGAGCCTTGCTTGTCGTTCTTGGCGCCCTGTGTATACCACTCGAAAATGAGCGGGATTTCATCTTCTGGAATGCCGGGTCCCGTATCGGCGATCTCAATGCGCACCTCGCTTTTGTTCGTAAACGACGCTGACAAAGTGATCTTGCCAGTGGCAGGGGTATGGCGCAGAGCGTTCGACAGCAGGTTACTGAACACCCAACCAAGCTTGACAGGATCCGCATTGATTGGCATCTCGGGGATACAGGAAACCATTAGACTGACGTCCTGTGCCTCCGCTTGCAGTCTGAACGAATGCGCCTGCCGGCGCAGGAACCCACAGAGCTCGAATTGCTTTAGTTCCATACGGGTACGGGTTGCGTCCAGCCGCGATACATCGAGCAGATCCTCAACAAGTGCAGTCAGCTGCCCCACCTCCTCCTTCCCAACGTCGAGAAGCTGACAAACATGCTCCGGATAGCGTTCCTGGGTGGCGGTCTCATGGAGCATGCCGATGCTGAGGCTGAGGCTGGTGAGCGGGGTTTTGAGCTCGTGCGACAGGGTAGCGAAGAGCTGCGCGCGCTGCTGCTCTGCATGTCTGAGCTCAGTCACGTCCTGCAATACAACGATAAGCCCGATGATATGCCGCTGTTTATCACGGAATGGTACGGTTTTGAGAATGTATGAATGTAAACGGCCACGAATGGTCAGAGAAAACTCGTTCCGGCTGTACTGGGGTTCATCCTGGTCTTCGTGGCGAAGAGACATAAGCGCATTGCGGAAGTTCAGATAGAAACGGCTCGCGACATTGAGGTCGTTGATATTTCGGCCAAGGAGTTCCCCTGGGTCGGTCTGCAGAAGCATGCCGGCCATGAAATTGACGTGCAGGACCTTACCCTGTCGGTCAAGCAGGATCAATCCATCATCTATGGAGTTGATCAACGCATCGATCTTGGCGTTCTCGTACAGGAGCTTGTCGACACTCGCTCGCTCGTACCGTTCAAGCCGGCGCACAAGGCCATTGAACTCGCGCGCAAGCTCATCAAACTCCTGGATTCCCGAGCGATCGAGTTCGCGGTGTTTACCTGCCGGGTTCAGCTCATGGACACTGCGCGCGAGTTGACGCATGGGCCTTATCGTAAGGCGCACCATCCATACGGCAAACGCAAGCATGATTGCAAGCGATCCTGCAAGGCCGAACGCCCCAAAAAGCGCAAGTTCCCTGATAGACCACATCGCACGACCCGCGCGCATGGCAGCTGCCTGGTGGATCAGTTTTCTGAGTGTTCTGATGTCACCGCCCAGCACTGCAAAATGTGCGGGGCTGGGTTCCTTGATATAAGCCCACCAGGCAAGCTTTGCGTTCTCAAGTACTGCACGCTGCGCGCTGCTCGTTACCTGGCCTTCGGCATTTGTGAGTGCCTTTAGGAATCGGGCACGGGCGCGGGTTCGGACTGCAGTGCCATGGGCGAGGCGGTAAGCGAGACCTGAGTACTCCATCTTGTTGATCGAAGCCATCACATGCGCATTTGTCTCGAGGATCTCGCCTGTAATTTCACCAAGATCGCTGATTCTCCTAATCAAGAACCCCCCAAGTGTGGCCATCAGCAGCACGGCGAAGAGGATTGCCACGATCAGTCGGTTATTGAGTGATTGGAACATCTTTTTCCTAGCCCCTTGGATGCTCAGACAAAGGGCGTGCAGAAGTATCAACAATCTGCACGTCAACACCATCGGTATGCATCAGGAATTCGAGCGTCAACCACTTAAATAGCCGAAGGCGCCACCAGGAGCGCGGATTCTTACCGAATATGACCATCGTGATGCCGCGGTCTTCGGAAAAACGCACCAAGGCATCAAGCACGCTGTTCGATTCCAGTATTGCGAACTGCGCGCCCAGATCTTTTGCTACTCGCTCAAGCTTCAAGTATTCCTGTCGCCCGCGGGAAAGTGCCTGATGCGGTGCCTGATCATTGCGTACGACGGTTACGGCAAACCAGTCAGCATTCAGGCGACCGGCGATCCGTGCGCCACGGCGCAGCAGAACGATGGAACTGTCGGTTCCGTCGGGATCGAGACACACCATAACGCGTTCTGGACGCCTCAGCGGTCCAGCCTCGCGCCTCAGGCGCTGCTCCTCTGTCTGATACTCGACCTTGCTCGCGACTTCGCGCAGCGCCATCTCGCGCAGGGCGGCGAGATTCTCTGGCGTAAAAAATCCTCGGAGCGCACTTTCAATTTTCTCAGAGGGGTAGATCTTACCCCGGCGCAGGCGCTCACGATGGTCCTCAATACTGAGATCAATATTGATAATCTCGTCGGCGAGTCCAAGGATACGATCGGGGACAGTCTCGCGCACCTTGATACCTGTCAGGCGTTCTACGTAGGGATTGAGGCTCTCAATATGCTGTATGTTGATCGCGGTGATGACATTGATCCCCGCCTTGAGGATATCTTCGACGTCCTGATAACGTTTAGCGTGTTCGGTACCAGGGATATTCGTATGCGCGAGCTCATCCACGATTGCGACCTGCGGGCGGCGTTCAAGAATCTCCGGCAGATTCATCTCCCCCCACTCGCGCCCCTGATAGCTGACCTGTCGTAGAGGAATCTGCTCAAGATCACCGATCTGCGCACGCGTCTCGGCACGCCCGTGCGTCTCGACATAGCCGATCTTGACATCGACGCCTTCGGCCTTAAGCCTGCGTCCTTCGAGCAGCATCTGGTATGTTTTCCCAACCCCGGCGGCCGAACCGATATAGATCTTAAGGCGTCCGGCAGGACGCTCCTTGAGCACCCCAAGGATGTCTTCTGGCACAGCATCTTGGGTTTCCGCCATGGGGACAGAGGAGTCAGGGATTCGCAACAGGCGACCCGGGTATCGGCGGCGCCGTGCGGCGTTCAGCCCGATACTGAAGAGGGGTAGGGCGGGTCACTCGTTCCCTATTGTCTTGTCCAATGTTACTGCTCAACAATCCCACCGCCTTCCTGACATCCCGGCGTATAAGCGAGGCCAGGTTACCGGCTGTGTCGCCGACGATAATAATCGCTATTGTAGCATAGCGCTGCCTGTGCCCCTCACGTGCCCAGAGTCACTAATGCACCTCGGGGGATGTCTTCATGAGCGCCAGATTAAGGGTCAGCACGTTCACATAGGGCTCTCCAAAAAGGCCCAGCAGTGGCCTATGGAGGTGACGCGCGATGAGCTGGTCCATGGCATCTGATGGCAGACCGCGCGCACGCGCGATCCATCGTGCCTGCAGATAGGCGTTGGCGGGACTGATGTCAGGATCGAGGCCAGATCCCGAACTTGTGATCATATCCGAAGGCAGCCTGACGCCGCGAAGACCCGGGTGCTCCTTACGCAACCGCATACTGCGTTGAATAAGATGCTGCTTGAGCCGCCGACTCATTGGCCCGAGATTTGAGCCCCCAGACGTCAAAGGATCGTCATTGACCACCGAAGGACGACCATGGAACCAGCGTGCACCCAGAAAACGCTGACCAATGAGGCGTGAGCCTACAATCTTTCCACTCACCTGCACGAGACTGCCATTGGCCTGGAACGGGAACATGACCTGGTTAATGGCAACCTCGATGGCCGGGTAGGCAAGCCCGCACAGGATCCAGGTTGCAAGTGTGAAGCGCACGGCGGTAGCGAACGATTCAAGACGCGACATGAGCTACTCCTACCGTAAAAAAAGACCGAGCACGAGGTCGATGAGCTTAATGCCGATGAAAGGCGCCACGAGCCCGCCGAGCCCGTAGATCAGTATATTACGCCTTAACATAGCGTCCGCACTCACAGGCTTGAACCGTACACCACGCAGCGCGAGCGGGATCAGCGCGGGGATGATCAAGGCATTAAAGATAAGGGCCGAAAGAACTGCGGTCTCAGGGGTCGCGAGATGCATAACGTTGAGTGCGGCGAGGCCGGGGAGGGCTGTCATAAAAATCGCAGGTAACATGGCGAAATACTTGGCGACATCATTGGCAATGGAGAAAGTCGTAAGGGCTCCGCGGGTGATCAGCAGCTGTTTTCCAATCGCGACGACGTCGATAAGTTTCGTCGGGTCAGAATCGAGATCGATCATATTGGCAGCCTCCTTCGCCGGCGTTGTACCTGAATGCATGGCAAGTCCGACATCCGCCTGGGCAAGCGCAGGGGCGTCGTTGGTTCCGTCCCCGGTCATGGCAACGAGTCGACCCTTAGCCTGCTCCGAGTGGATCACACCGATCTTGTCTTCGGGCTTCGCCTCTGCCACGAAATCGTCGACCCCGGCCTGCTCGGCAATCACACGAGCCGTCACCGGATTATCGCCTGTGACCATTATCGTCTTGATGCCCATGCTGCGCATATGCGCAAAACGCTCTCGCATCCCGGGTTTTAGAACATCAGATAGCGCAACAACACCAATAATGTCCCCATCAATGGCAACCGCGAGTGGAGTCGCCCCTCTGCGCGCCACAACAAGCGCAGCCTCCTTGAGCGCTTCAGACGCAGCAGTCGCGTAGAGTTCGGTCGCGTAGTTTGCGATCGCGGTCACAGCCCCCTTCCGTGCCTTGTGCCCGTCTGGGAAGTCAGTTCCGCTCATGCGTGTTTCTGCAGAAAACTCGATGCCGCGCGCCTTGTCCCATGAGGGTTCATGTTTGGCCCCTTTGGCCACGGCGAGCGCCACGATCGAACGGCCCTCCGGGGTATCGTCATACCACGAGGCCGCCAGTCCGGCGCTCGCAATATCATTGTCGGTGTGGCCTGGCAGACTGATGAATTCCGTCGCCTGGCGGTTACCGATCGTGATTGTGCCAGTCTTATCCAGAATGAGCGTCTGGACATCTCCTGCCGCCTCGACGGCACGCCCTGACATGGCCAGCACGTTGAAGCGGGTCGCGCGATCGATGCCAGCAATCCCTATTGCCGACAGAAGCGCGCCGATCGTAGTGGGAATCAACGCAACCAGAAGGGCGATTAGTGTCGCGACATCCATGTGCACGTGCAGGAAATCAGCCATCGGCATAAGAGTGGCTACCACCACCAGGAATATGAGGCTTAGAACTGCGAGCAACACCGTCAGCGCTATCTCGTTTGGTGTCTTTTGACGGCGCGCCCCTTCGACGAGATGGATCATGCGGTCTAAAAACGTGTGTCCCGGATCAGCCGACACTTTGAACACGAGCCAGTCTGACAGGATTTTCGTTCCGCCGGTCACGGTTGAGGCCATGTCTGTCCCTGGTTCTTTGAGGACCGGCGCGGATTCTCCGGTGATCGCGGATTCATCCACAGAAGCGATGCCCTCAACCACCTCACCGTCGGTGGGGATGATGTCCCCTTTTTCAACACGTACAAGATCACCCTTGCGAAGGTTTGTGGCGGACACGATCGAGAGGGTACCATCGCTAGCTATTTTTCTCGCGGTCACGTCGTCCTTCGTCTGTCGCAGGGCATCGGCCTGCGCCCGGCCACGTCCCTCAGCGAGCGCTTCGGCGAAGTTTGCGAACCACACGGTCAGAACGAGGATCACCGTCACAGTGCCGTTGTACCAGCGCCCTACCTGTGAAGGACCAAAAAGACCCGGGTTCACAGTGAGGGCGCCCGTAATGAACATCCCTGTCCAGACGATGAACATCACAGGATTTCGTACCTGAACGCGCGGGCTGAACTTTTTCAGCGAATCCATGAGCGCCCGTCCGATGAGGCCCACCGTCCGTGCACGATAGGCTTCCACCCTGCGTGCCATATTTGGATGTGATGCCGTGGATCCGGTCATAAAGCAGTTTCCTCAGGAGACAAGATGCGCGTGCATCGCGAAGTACTCGGCGATCGGCCCGAGCACAAGCGCCGGGAGGAAGGTGAGCGCGCCGACGAGCAGAATGGTCGCTAGCCAGAAAGTCCCGAACAGCAGGGTATCTGTGCGCAATGTGCCGACTGTCTCTGAAACAGCCGGTTTCGCGGCGAGCGAGCCGCCGAGCGCGAGCATGAAGATGATCGATACGTAGCGTCCAATGAGCATCACCACGCCAAGGGCTATGTTATACCAGGGAGTGTTTCCAGAAAGCCCGGCAAATGCTGAGCCGTTGTTCGCCGCCGTAGACGTGAACGCATAGATCACCTCCGTCAGGCCGTGCATCGAGGTGTTGCCAAGCGCCGAGACCCCATAGGGTGCCATGAGTGACCAAGCTGCGGGCACCAGGATGATAAGCGGGTGCACAAGCAGCGCGAGCGAGGCGAGGAGAATCTCACGCTTTTCGATCTTCTTGCCGAGAAATTCGGGTGTTCGCCCGACCATAAGTCCGGCGATGAACACCGCGAAAATCCCGTAAATGAGAAAGTTGATCAGGCCGACGCCCTTGCCCCCGAATACGCAGTTCAGCATCATCAGTACGAGCGAGACCATGCCGCCCACCGGGGTATAGCTGTCCAGCATTGAGTTCACGGTGCCTGTGGTGAAGGCAGTGCTGACCGTATCAAACATCGCGCTCTGTGTGTTTCCGAAACGGACCTCCTTGCCGACCATATTGCCGCCAGGCTGCCCGCCCCCGTGTACGATTGCCACCCCCGCGCCGGCAAGCACCGGCGTTCCGCCCTGTTCCGCTGACACCGCGATAAACAAAGCTGCCATCAGCATGATCGCCATGACCCCGTAGATTACCCGTGCAAGCCGTGGGTTACGCACCATGCGGCCAAATGCTACGACGAGCGACATTGGCGTCAGCATCATCAGGAGCATCTCAAGCACGTTCGTGATGATGGTTGGATTCTCGAATGGGTGCGCAGAATTGGCATTGAAGAATCCACCGCCGTTCGTGCCAAGGTGCTTGATCACCTCGAGCGAGGCGACAGGGCCCATAGGAATGTGCTGCAGGCCACCTTGGACGAGATGCGCGATCGCTTGGCCAGTAAAGGTCTCGGGCGATCCCTGCCATACCAGCACCGGTGTCAGGATCAGGCAAGGCAGGAGAAAAACGCGTGTCAAGGCGCGTACGAAGTCGCGGTAGAAATTGCCGAGGTTCCGGCCACCGTCGGCCGCAGCAAGCGACCGAAAAAAGGCAACTGCGACGACAAGCCCGGTCGCGGCTGATGTGAACATGGGAAATGTGATTGCGGCCGTCTGGCTGAAGAGCGACAGCGTTGACTCACCACCGTAATTCTGCCAGTTGGTATTCGTGATGAAACTTGCCGCAGTATTGAAGGCGAGCTCCGGATTCACACCCGCAAAATGGAGCGGGTTCAGTGGCAAGTGTCCCTGAAACATCAGGATCACATAGATCAGGACACCCATGAGGACGTTGGTGAGTAGCATATGGACCGCGTAGTCCTTCCAGTCCATAGGGCGTGAAGTCTGCGCAGGACCAATGATCCCGTAAAGCAGCCGATCAACGGGATCGAGAAGGGGATCGAGAAACGTACGCTCACCCATGAAGACGTGCGCGAGGTAGCGGCCAAACGGCACGCTGAGCGATGCGGCGATCAGGACAATGGCAACAATCTGCCAGAAGGCGTCAGCGGTCATCATGGGGGTCAGAACCTTTCTGGAAAGATGATGGCGTAGACAAGATAGATGGCGATGGCCACCACAAGTGCAAGCAGCAGATCGATCATCGGGTCTCCCTCTTGCCTGGGGCAATCACCCATTGGGAGAAACGCACAAGAGCCATAAGGAAGGCGTAGATCCCAAGAAACAGCGAGAGCATGAGTAGCGCCATGCATGACTCCTGAAGGTGAATAGTGGTTTCACTCCCGCCGTCCACTTCAGCGGGCGCGGACTTAAAAGCAATCTCTGTGCCAGCGGAAGATCTTTAAATAAAACAATGTGATACGAAATGGCGACAAAACGTCCGGGGACGTTCAAAGAGACCTATTGTGGCGCTGGGTACAGACAGAACGGGCGCTGGCACACACTGGGTAACTGAACCCCCGACCCTTCCGGTGGCCCAAAAAAAGGAACCTGGAAGATCAATCGGCGTCAAATCCCATGGAACCGACTCATAGATGATTAAAGGGAAGATGCCGGTTAGGCGCCCAGCCATAAATATAATGCCTTGGGGACGGAATGGCAGATAAGGTGCAGTCAAAGGTCCCCACCGTGATAGTGATTGGTGCGGGATTTGGGGGGCTTAATGCCGTGCGTTTCTTGTGCGGTCAGGATTTTAACGTGGTACTCGTCGACCGCCACAATTATCATCTGTTCCAACCGTTGCTCTATCAGGTAGCGACCGGCGCCCTCGAGGCGCAGGCCGTCGCCGCCCCGGTCCGCCAGTTGCTACGACGCTGGCGTAACGTGCGTTTTATCCTCGGTCACGTGGAGTCGGTCGATTGCGTGGCTCGTGTAATAAAGATCGGCGACGAAGCAATCACCTATGACTATCTGGTCGTGGCAGCAGGGAGCGTTACCAATTTCTTCGGCATCGCTTCAGTCATGAACCACGCGCATGACCTGAAAGGATTGTGCGGGGCGGATGACCTGCGCTCGCATATCCTGCGCATGGTAGAAATGGCGACACAAGCGCCAGATGCCGACCGGCACAATAAACTACTTTCGTTTGTGGTGGTCGGGGGCGGTGCGACCGGAGTAGAGTTCGCTGGAGCACTCGCCGAACTTTTGCACCGGATCCTGCCAAAGGATTTTCCGGACCTTGCGTTGCACCGTGCGCAGGTGTCGATCATCCAGGCGGGCGAGTACCTCCTGCCGTCATTCCCGCGCACGCTACAAGAATACGCGCGGCAACACCTTGAAACCCTTGGCGTTACGGTCCGGCTGAACACACGCGTGCGCGATTATACCGGAGATCAGGTCGTGTTTCAGGATGGTTCCGGTATGTATGCCTCCACTTTGATCTGGGCGGCGGGAGTACAGGCCGAGTCACTCGCCCGAGGGTTGCCTGGGAACAAGCAAAGAGGCGGGCGTGTTATGGTTTCAGCTGACCTCAGTCTGCCGGATTATCCGGAAGTATTTGTGATTGGCGATCTTGCCTATGGCGAGCAAGATGGCCACCCATGGCCTCAGACTGCGCCGTTTGCGATCCAAAGCGGCCGCCATGCCGCGTGCGTGATCCGCGCCCGGTGCGCGGGGCGCCGAGTTGCACGCTTCCGGTTTCGGGACCAAGGCGCAATGGCAGTATTAAGCCGTTTCCGCGCCGTGGCCTCGCTGCGCCGTCCGGCATGGAATATCCAGGGTTTCCCGGCATGGGTCAGCTGGCTATTTCTGCATCTGCTGTACTTGGTCGGGTTTCGTAACCGTATCCTCGCCCTGTTTGACTGGGGCTTCGATTACCTGGGAAATAACGCGGCAGTGCGACTGATTATGGATCGAACATCGCACGGGATCACCGTGGTACACCGCGACGCCAAATAACAACCCATAAGGCAGGCGCTGACACGCCTTGCTCTTAAATATAAGAATACCGGAGGAGCTATGAACGCAACCACCACCCCAGCCAGTCGGCGCAGGCATGTCGCTGTGCGCACTGGGTTCGACCCGTTGCAGACAGCGAATACGTTTCCCGAGCCCTCAGGCTCCGCCCCAATGCCAGCCCGGAATGTGCCGACATGGACCACGGCAAGGAAAGATGCGGTCGGATGTTCTCTCGGACCATCGCGCTTGTGGTTCACGATCGCGAAGGGGATCATCACCGAGATCTTTTATCCTCGAATTGATATCCCTCAGGTGAAGGACCTTGGCTTCCTGATTGCCGATGGTAACGGGTATTGGCAAGAACTCAAGGCGCTTGGTGCGTATGACGTCGAATCCGAGGGCCCGGGGATCCCAGCGCTCACTGTACGTCATCATCACGAGCGTTTTGAGATGACTCTACGCATCTGCCCGGACCCTGAGCGGGATGTCCTGATGGTGGAATTCGCGCTTGAGGGAGACGCCTCTTTGCGTCCCTATGTGCTCTGCGCACCACGCCTTGGGGAAGATGTCGATCACAATCGGGCGTATGCCAGCTCATGGGACGGACGGCCTGTGTTATGGGCGGAACATCAACCCTTCGGACTGGCCCTGTCGTGCGCCGACGTGTACGGAGGTTCCGGGTTCGGCATGCGATCAGCCGGGGGGGTAGGGGCAAGCGACGGCTGGCAGGATTTTCACCAACACGGGCGTATGACCTGGGCATACGCTGAAGCTGGACCCGGGGAAGTGGCGTTGATGGCCGCACTGCCAAGAAAGGGTACGCTCGCCCTCGCGCTCGCAACCAGCAAAGAAGCAGCCGCGACTCTTGCGTGGGCTGCGCTCATCGCCGGATTCAGTTGTGCCTGGGAGGCTCAGTGTACGGCCTGGAGAGCCTGGCAGAAACATCAATCCTTCTCACCGCGGCTCAGCAAGATACTCTCGAGCAAGGCGCAAGCGCTGTTCTCTAACTCTGCGACTGTGCTCAAGGTGCACGAGGATCGCACCTTCCCGGGCGCGTTGGTAGCAAGCCTGTCCATTCCGTGGGGCGAGGCAAGTGAGAGCCGCGCGGGCTACCACCTCGTATGGGCACGCGATCTCGCCGAAAGCGGTCAGGCCTTGCTCGCCATGGGTTTGACAGCGGATGCACGCGCAGTACTCACATATCTATGCGCCACTCAACAGGCAGACGGCCATTGGTTGCAGAATCAGTGGCTGGGAGGGAAACCTTTCTGGCAAGGAGTCCAGCTCGACGAAACCGCATTTCCGGTACTGCTCGCGGGAGCACTCAAGGTGCAGGATGCGCTTGGGGCCATACAGGTTGCCGACATGGTGCGCCGCGCGCTCACCTTTATTATCAAGGAAGGTCCCGCAACGAGCCAGGATCGCTGGGAGGAAGATGCGGGCGTCAATACGTTCACGCTCGCAGTTGTGATTGCCGCGCTTGTTGAAGGCGCGGTATTTCTCGACGATCGTGCGCAGGCATGCGCGCTGATGGTGGCAGACTACTGGAACAGCCGACTTGAAGACTGGACATGGGTGGAAGGCGGCAGGCTTGCCGAGCGTTTCCGTGTTCCTGGCTACTACCTGCGGATCGCGCCTAATGAGGTCCTGACCAACGGTGATGCAAAGGGGATCTGCCTCGTCATCAAAAACCGCGCGCATGACCCGCATTGGGCCGCTAATGAGCAGGTGGCGACGGATTTTCTGCAACTTTGCCGATACGGCCTACGCGATCCCCGGAATCCCCAGATCGTCGCAAGCGTGGTCGTGATGGACCGACTCCTTAAGACCGATACTCCAAACGGACCAGTCTGGCACCGTTATACCGGCGATGGGTACGGTGAGCACGTTGACGGGTCCCCGTTTGATGGTACGGGCCGTGGGCGCGGCTGGCCGCTGCTCACGGGGGAGCGCGGGCATTACGCACTACTTGCAGGAGAAGATCCACTGCCTTATATCGAAGCTATGGCAGCCATGTGTGGCCACGGTGGCCTGCTCCCGGAACAGGTCTGGGATGCGGAGCCGATCCCTGGGCGGGATCTTTGCCCCGGGAAGCCATCTGGTTCCGCCATGCCACTCGTGTGGGCCCATGCTGAATTCATCAAGCTCTGTCTGAGTGCGATGGCTGGCTTTCCCGTGGATCGGCCCCAGGCAACGTGGAAGCGGTATGGTGGACAACGCCCCAATCCAACATTTGTACTGTGGCGTTTGCGGCAACCCGTGAACAGCGTGTCCTGTGGGAAGGAATTGCGCATTTTGCTCGAGGGACCAGCGATCGTACATTGGGGCCGCAATGGCTGGCACCAGATCACCGACACACCCACTGATGACTGGGGTCTTGCACATATTGCTGTTCTGCCGACAGACACGATGAAAGCAGGTGAGACTGTGGAATTCACGCTCTGCTGGGTGCCCGGGCAGCACTGGCAGGGAAATGATTTTTGTGTGCAGGTCGTTTAAGGAGAAGAGAGATGATGACCATTGACCTCACAAATCGGCGCGCGCTCGTCACAGGCTCGAGCTCTGGCCTTGGCCGTGCGATCGCGCTTGCGCTTGCGAAGGCTGGAGCGCAGGTTGGCATCCATTACCACACGGAGCAAGATGCGGCCGGCGCGGTAGTAGCAGAAATCCGCAGCCAGGGAGGCAAAGCGCAGGCGTTTGGCGGTGACATCTCCGACGCTGGCACGGTGCAACAGCTGTTCACAGAACTCGATGCCGCGTTCGGCGGACTCGAGATCCTCGTCAATAATGCCGGCATGGACGGACGCCCCGCACTCTGCGCGGACAGCGATCCAAAGACTTGGGGAAAGACAATCGCGGTCGATCTTCTAGGACCTTATTACTGTGCGCGTCAGGCACTTGCCCGCATGCTGCCAAAGAAGCGTGGCGTGATCGTGCAGATCACCTCGGTGCATGAGTTCATCCCCTGGTCCGGATACAGCGCCTACACGACCGCTAAGGCAGGATTGTCGATGTTCACAAAGACCCTGGCACAGGAGGTTGCGGGCAGTGGAATACGTGTGCTCGCGGTCGCCCCTGGCGCTATTCGTACCCCGATCAATGCCAATGTCTGGAAGAACCCGCAAGGACTCCAGGATCTCGATCGCAAGGTGGCCATGGGACGCATGGGTGAACCTGAAGAGATCGGCCAAGTCGTTGCGTTTCTCGCAAGCGATCTCGCGAGCTATGTCACGGGGACGACGCTTCCCGTGGACGGAGGGATGCTGCTTTATCCGGATTTCAGGCACGGTGGCTGATGGACGCCGACCTCGTTATTATTGGTAGCGGCGCCGGGGGTGGCACGCTCGCCCGTGCGCTCGCGCGAAGCGGTCTTTCCATCCTGATCCTTGAGCGCGGTCCGTACCTTCCACGGGAAAAGGTCAACTGGGATGCCGAGACTTTATTCCGGACACAACGTTACCATACGACAGAGCAATGGCGTGACCGCAAGGGCAACCTTTTCCACCCGGTCACAGGCTACCATGTGGGCGGAAACACAAAATTCTACGGAGCTGCGGTGCTACGGCGGCGGGAAGTGGATTTTGGGACCCGCCTCCATGAGCGCGGCGCGACCGTTGCTTGGCCAATCACGTACCATGACCTCAAGACCCACTATGATACGGCCGAGACATGGTACTACGCCCATGGGCTCAAAGGCGCGGACCCGACCGAGCCTGACCGGGGTCCGTACCCGTACCCGCCCATGGACCACGAACCCTATATCGCCACGGTGGCCGAGAACCTCGAGCGTCTCGGCCTGCATCCCTTTCCCTTGCCGCTTGCGATCAACCGTGTCGCACAGGCGCTTCCGGACAGCCCATGTATTCGCTGCGATACTTGCGATGGTTTTCCCTGTCTCGTGCATGCCAAGGGCGACAGCGAGATCAGTGCGGTGCGACCCGCGCTAGCGCACGACAACGTGCGACTTGAGACGGGAATACGGGTACGCCGCCTCGTGACCGACGCTGCCGGGAGTCACATTATGGCCGTCGACGCAGATGGACCCAATGGTTCGCGGCGTATCACGGCGCGAATGTTTGTACTCTCTGCAGGAGCTGTAAACTCGGCGGCGCTCCTGCTTGCCTCGGCGAACGAAAGACACCCCATGGGGCTTGGAAACGGCAGCGATCACGTCGGTCGCAATTACATGTGTCATCTCAACACCGTTTGCATCGGCATCGATCCGAGGCGCCGGAACCCAACGGTGTTTCAAAAGACCATTGGCTGCAACGACTTTTATAATGATTCAGGTGATCCGGAGTTCCCCTATCCCCTCGGACACATTCAGAACCTCGGAAAACTTACTCCTGCGATCCTTAAGGCACAACGTCCCATGATACCGCGGTGGCTCACAGCGTGGGCAGCACATCACTCGTGCGACTGGTGGCTCAGCACGGAGGACCTTGCAGATCCCGAAAACCGTGTCACGCTCGATCGCGACGGTGTTATCAGGATCTCCTACCGGGCGAACAATGAAGCCGCGCATCGGCGTCTCGTGTCGCGCTGGCGATCGATCCTCCGCCATCTTGGTTACCCGTTCATCTTCACGCAGCGCATGGGCATCGAAGCGGTAGCGCATCAGGTAGGTACTTTACGCTTCGGGAATGACCCCAAAGCCAGCGTGCTTGATCTCCAGTGCCGGGCACACGAGATTGATAATCTCTACGTTGTTGACGGCTCTTTCATGCCGTCGATTGCGGCGGTCAACCCCTCGCTGACGATCATGGCCAATGCCCTGCGTATAGCACCCGTGATCGCTGCACGGTTTTCGGACGGAACAGCGGCGTGAATCGCGGGCGTACCGCGACTCTTCCCACAGTCATCACTGTCTATGGTGCGGGTTTCTTGCAGGGCTGTGCCTTTGTCCTGATCCCTGCGCTTGGGCGAATCTTATCGGCACCGCCGTACCGCTGGAACCATACCACCTATGGCCTGTTGTATCTCCCGGAGATGGCCGGGGCGATCCTGAGTGCGCTTGGGGCAGGCGAGATCGCGGGCGCATTCGGCATTCGCGGCGTGTTCCGTATCGGGGCGGGCGCGAACGCGCTCGCGATGGGGCTGCTCACCGCGGCCTTCGTCGCTCACGGCCGACTTGCCTACGGACTCGTTATGGTAGAGTCTGGTTGTCTCGGTGCGGGCTTCGGATTGACGCTCGCCGCTGCCAATGATTATGCGGGCCGGCTCTATCCGGGCTCCGCCACTGTGGCGGTGACCCTGCTGAATGCGCTGATTGGCGCCGCGACCGCGCTGTCCCCCCTGATTCTGCATTTCGTCGCCCGGTTTGGCCACTGGGGCTGGTGGCCGGCGATACTCGCAGCAGCTTTTGTCCTCACGGCGCTCGGACCCTTACCCGTACAAAAGCGTGCGCACGCCACCCGTGAATCCTGGCACCGCGGTATGTTCCTGTTTGCGCTCGCGGTATTCCTCTACGCGATCTGCGAGGGGAGTTTTGGCAGTTGGGCCGATCTCTACATAAGCGTTGACAGAGGACAGGGTGCACGTTATGGGGCGCTTGCGCTGTCGGTATTTTGGGGCACCATGACCGCATTCCGGTTACTGCTCGCGCTCATTCCCGAACGGTGGGTACCGCGGCGCGTATTCTTTTTAGCGGCACCGATCGGGATCGGCGCATGTTTTGCCACCATCCCACTCCTCACCCATAGCGGCCCGCTGGTTGCGATCTTCGGTGCCGCGGGCGCCGCGTGCAGTATATACTACCCGTTTGCAATGGCTTTCGGGTTGGCAGCGTACCCGGAACAACAGACCCGCATCGCTGGATTGACAGTCGCCGCACTTATGGCAGGCGAGGGCATCGGATCCTTCGGTCTCGGACCATTACAAGCGTTCATTCCGCTCTCGCGCATCTATTTCTTTTCCACAGCATGGGCCATTCCGCTCATGGCACTCGCATGGGTCATCGTGCGGCGTGAACGCACATCATCAGACACCCGCTGATGCCCGGCGATACCTCGTGCCCCAAGTTTTGTGGGGAACATACTGGCTGGCAGCACGCCACGATGGTGCGGAGATCCACCTTTTTAAGCACGCTGCGTGGCATTATGTTGTCTTCCCAACTATATTTCCTAGGCAAGGAGTCATACCCCTATGTCTGATCGGCGATCACCTCGTTACGATGCAAGACAAGAACTGCTGTTTTCAGCACTACGCGTGCTCTTCGGTATCGTCTGGGCGATCAACACCGCGCTTGAGGCCAATCACGCCTATATCGTCCGTTTTCTTCCGTCAATCAGGGCGCGCATTGCAGGCCAGCCGGCCATGATTCAGGCGTATCTGCGGGCGATAATCGCGGCCATTCATACGGTTGGCGCGGCGCATGTCGCGATGGCAACGATTGGCGTGGACGTCGTGCTCACAGTGACGCTCCTCACTGGCATTTGGCTCCGGCCTGCGTCCTGGCTTGGAATGGTGTACAGCCTACTACTCTGGTCCACGGTCGGAGGTTTCGGTGGGCCATTTACGGTCGGTGCAACCGATCCCGGAACCGCCATCGTATATGCCCTCGTGTTCCTGTGTGTGCTGGCGGTACCCTCCGATGCGCGGTTGCGACTGACAGGACCGGCACAGACCTCGGGCACGTACCGGGGCATTGAGGTCGTGCGCGTGCTCTTCGGGCTTCTCTGGGCCTTTGATACGTACTGGAAGTGGCAACCCGATTTCCTGAAAAATGGTCTGTCGCTCCTTCCTGCGGCCCAGGTCGGACAGCCTCACTGGATTGTCGTCTACATCGGATTTTTTGTCTCGGTACTGGGGTTTTTTGGCCCGTTTGTATTTGGCATCGGTGTCGCCCTTACGGAATCTGCGTTCGCACTCAGCCTGCTCCTCAAACGTGCCCAAGGCATACTATTGCCGCTTGGCGCACTCTACTCGCTCGCGCTATGGACCACAGCAGAAGGGTGGGGTGGCCCTTACGGCCCTGGCGTCACCGGAAACCGCGGCGATATGCTTGGCACAACCAACATCTACCTGCTCGTATACCTGTATCTCATAGTCGCATATCTGTGTCGCAAACCGGCGCAAACGCCAAAGAAACCGGCTGCGGCTTCCTGACTCATTTCGAAAAACGGGAGGTGACTCATGCAGCGACGGAAGGAATTATTGATTATCGGTCTTTTGGCCTCGGCAGCACTGGTCCCTATGGCCGCTTCTGCGTCCTTGATCTATGGCGGCTTCACCGGGGGGCAGAGCAGTGCGTCGGGGTTATCCAGCGCCACAAATATTGGCCTCATGGCCGGTGTGTCCATACCGTTCGTGCCATTCCTGTATGTCGAGGGCGCTTATCAACGGATCAGCAACTGGAACGGCCATGTTGCAGGGCTTGCAGTGGTGTTGCGGCTACCCTTGGCGCCCAGTGTGGCGATCATAGGAAAAATTGGAGGAGCGCAAGTCAGCACCGCCGTGAATGGTGTCTCAGCATCAGCACAGGGTCCACTCTACGGTGGAGGCATCAGTGTCCGGATCTCTGGGCCATTCTCGAT
The DNA here is from genome assembly GCA_021777335.1 of Pseudomonadota bacterium. Lineage (GTDB taxonomy): Bacteria > Pseudomonadota > Gammaproteobacteria > Acidiferrobacterales > Acidiferrobacteraceae > JAJYDT01. The sequence goes on from JAJYDT010000009.1 coordinate 44,874, forward strand.
CCGCGCTGAATATCAAGTGGTGCGCGCATTGGATACTGATTTCCGCACGACCCAAGGTGATCTGATCTATCATTTTTGATCCGTAGTTCAGCCTCTGGGCGGTGCATAGGGTAAGGCTTCGCCGGTATGCCACGGGGCTTTCTCACGCCATTGCCCCATCCCTGTACACTCCCGGGTCTGGTCCCGTGTTGAGCATGCCGAGTTGAGTGCTAAAGTGATTCGGCCACCTTGAATGTAATCCCAACGGAATCCCAACTGGCGAGCGAAGACAAGACTCATGCGAGATTCGCTACAGCTCCAACCTGCGATGATACTGAGCAGACGCGCCAGCCTAAGCATAGGTACCCTGTCCTATCAGGTACGAACGGTGCGGAACCACCCCATCCATACGTACCCCTTGGGGGGATGACGGATTGCTTCCGGTACGGGCTATAGGCGCCGCCAAGCGGTTTACGGGTCGGTCGCGATAAGATGATAGCCGGCAACTGTGCGCTGGATGTGGAGCGTGCAATAATCGATACCCATAGCGGCTCCTGACAGATCTTTGGCACCGCTGTGGGGTAGCTAGCTCTAAAAAATATTATAAATGTGAATTACCTAGAAGATTCTTTACCAACACCCATCTTCCGGAGTCCGATGCCACGCCATGAACAATTTGCATTCAAGTAGTAACGTCCTGTTCCTTCTTATGGGCGCGATTCTCGTGCTCGCGATGCATGCCGGGTTCGCGTTCCTTGAGCTCGGGACCGTGCGGGGGAAAAATCAGGTCAACGCCCTTGTAAAGCTGCTCGTCGATTTCTCAGTTTCAACCATCGCATACTTCTTTATTGGATATCGCATTGCTTATGGGATTGATTTCTTTCACGCGGCCACGGCGCTTGGGCTGAACAACGGTTATGCGCTTGTACGATTCTTCTTTCTCCTGACCTTTGCCGCGGCCGTGCCCGCGATCATTTCAGGCGGTATTGCCGAACGCGCCCGTTTCTATCCCCAGATCATCGCAACGTTTGTGCTCGTCGCCCTGGTCTACCCTTTTTTCGAGGGCATTGCCTGGGGTGGAAACTTTGGGTTCCAGATGTGGCTCACGCGCCATTTTGGGCATCCGTTTCATGATTTTGCCGGCTCGGTCGTCGTACACGCGATGGGTGGCTGGATCGCCCTGCCTGCGGTACTGCTGCTAGGGCCACGTCGTGGCCGGTATCCTCGCGGGGGCGGCGTTGCGGCACACCCACCCTCAAGTATCCCGTTTCTTGCGCTTGGATCATGGATCCTGACAGTCGGCTGGTTCGGGTTCAATGTCATGTCGGCGCAGCACATCCAGGATATCAGTGGGCTCGTTGCAGTCAATTCGCTGATGGCGCTTGTAGGTGGCACGCTCGCAGCCTTACTGATGGGTCGCAATGATCCCGGGTTCGTGTACAACGGACCGCTTGCCGGTCTGGTCGCGATCTGCGCCGGATCAGACGTGATGAATCCAGTTGCGGCGCTCATCACTGGCGCAGTAGCGGGGGTTTTGTTCGTCTGGCTCTTTACGGTGGTACAGAACCGCTGGAAGATCGATGACGTGCTTGGTGTGTGGCCATTACATGGCGTCTGCGGGGCTTGGGGCGGTATTGCCGCTGGCATCTTTGGGCTACACGCCCTTGGCGGCATGGGCGGGGTCAGTCTGATATCGCAGACTATTGGAACGGGGCTTGGCATCCTGATAGCCCTTGTGGGCGGTGGTCTTGTCTATTCCGTCCTCAAGGTGACAATGGGTATTCGGCTTGCACCTGAACAGGAAGATGAGGGGGCAGATCTCAGTATCCACAGGATTAGCGCAACACCCCCTTACGGCGGGCTGTAGGGTAATCCTTGATACGGGTGTTGCAGCCTCAGGCGATCCGGTATGCAACGTCCTTGTGCGTCTCACGCACAAGCAGCAAGACTGTACCGGCTGCAACCGCACCCGCACCAGCCCAGATTGGAACATTGACCCGTTTCTTCTGGGTGACCGAGAGCCGAAGCGAACCGATCTTTGCCTCATTGCTCTTGTGCGTGTACGTGAAACCGCCGTAGATCAGTGCGAGTACGCCGAGGACGATAAGCACCATTCCTGAGACCTTTGTTGGCTTCATGTGGTTTTGCTCCGGTTTTATGTTCGTCATGAATGAGGAGGCTACCATAGCCCCAGGTTGACACGAAACGGAGGTTCGTCACCCACGTAGTCTCAGGATGTTGCGGCTGTCACAGTGCGTCTAGAGGTTAGGACTCCAGCGCCTCCCATCGTGCGTAATACATGGCAAGCGCCTGTGTGATGTCTTTGAGGCGTTGCTCGGCGGCTATTGCCTCGGCCGGAGCTCCACGATAAAGCGCTCCAGTACTCAGCTGGTCCTGAAGTGCCCGCTGTTCGGCTTCAAACGCTTCGATAGTGGACGGGATTGCCTCGAGTTCGCGCTGTTCCTTATATGATCGCCGACGGGCAGACTTCGGCGGCGGCGCAACCCTTTCTGCCGCGCGGTAATCCTTTGTTGGTGTCGGTTGGGACTTGGGCGTTGGGCGCTGCCGCAACCAGTCGCTGTATCCGCCGACATATTCCGTGACCCTGCCATCACCTTCAAAAACGAGTGTGCTGGTTACGGTATGATCAAGGAATGCACGGTCGTGGCTTACGAGAAGTAATGTTCCGTCAAACTCAATCAGCAGTTCCTCGAGAAGCTCAAGCGTCTCAACGTCGAGATCATTAGTGGGTTCATCGAGCACAAGGACGTTAGTTGGCTCAGAAAATAGGCGTGCCAGCAGCAGCCGATTACGTTCTCCACCGGAGAGCATGCGTACAGGTGAGGCCAACCGTTCCTGAGGAAACAGAAAACCACGGAGATAACCTGCCACATGCTGTGTCCGATCACCGATGGTGATCATCGATTTGCCCGAGGCCACGCTGTCCATAACCGTCGCGTCTGGGTCTAGCTGGGTACGCTCCTGGTCAAAATAGGCCGTGCGGGTCCGCGTACCACGTCTTACAAGACCCCGGTCTGGCGCGAGATCGCCCAGCAGTAGCCGGAGGAGCGTTGATTTTCCCGAACCGTTTGGCCCGATGATTCCAACCCGATCTCCTCGCTCAATGCGTACCGAGAAATTGCGAATAACAGTGGTGTCGCCGTAACGGAGGTCAATGGAGTCCGCCTCAAGTACGAGTAGCCCAGAGGCTTCGCCTGAATCGATCTGCAGCCTCGCATGGCCAATCTGTGCGCGCCGGGCGCGGTGTTGTTCACGCATTGCCTCGAGCGCGCGTACACGCCCTTCATTACGCGTGCGCCTTGCCTTGACCCCTTGGCGGATCCACGTCTCCTCCTGTGACAGTCGTTTATCAAAGAGCGTGCTCGCCCCGGCTTCGGTTGCGAGTTGATGCGCCTTGCGCCTCAGATAATCCGTAAAAGTTCCCGGCCACGAGAGAAGACGGCCCCGATCAAGCTCCACGATGCGGGGTGCGAGACCCTCGAGAAAAGCTCGGTCGTGTGTGACAAAGAGGACGGCGCCACTGAACTCCGCAATGAACCGTTCGAGCCACTCGATCCCATCGATATCAAGATGGTTCGTTGGCTCGTCGAGGAGGAGCAGTTCGGGCTCACAGACAAGTGCACGCGCCAGCAGTGCCCGCCGTTTCCAGCCGCCCGAGAGTTCCCCGAGCCGCAGACCCGCATTCAGCCCAAGACGGGACAGCACTGAATCGATGCGCTGGCGCACTCGCCATCCGTCGGCGATCTCGAGGCGTTGCTGAAGATCCGCGAGCGCCTCGACCATGGCCGGAGCGTGCCCCCCCGCAAGTGCTGCCACGACCTGCTCATAGCGCACGAGCAATGCGCTGGTTTCCCCAAGGCCATCGGCGACCATTTCATAAACAGATCGGTCAAGATGGTCCCAGGCAGCCTCCTGTGGCAAATAAGCCACCCGAAGGGACGGTGCGCGCCAGATAGTGCCAGAATCAGGGGAGATTTCTCCAGCTACGAGCCGCAGAAGCGACGATTTTCCCTCGCCATTGCGTCCAATCAGACAGATCCGTTCGCGTGGGTTGATCTCAAGCGCAGCGTGCTCAAGCAATGGGTGGTGCCCATAGCGCAGAGAAACATCGTCAAAGCGGAATATGGGCACGGGAATTTACTCAAAAGGACGCATGATAACAGGACACCGCATAAATAGTGGGCCGAGGCCCTGCTTCGCAACCTAGCCAAGGCTGGCTCATTACTGAGGGTTCTGCGCCGCTGCGCATTTTACGCAGCCCCAGTACACTATGTGGGTAGACTACGTCTAACATCGGGGAGGGTGCATTATGGCTGGCAAAGGTGGCGGGCCACAGCGACCAAAAACAGGGCAGATTGATTCCGCCCGTCTTGACGACATCGTGGCCAAGGCACACAAGGATGCCGAGATGCGTATGCATGGCTACCGGGAACAGTCGCTGCGTCTGCACCCACATGTATGCGCCCGCTGCGGCCGTGCGTTCGATCTGACGAATCTCCACGAGCTGACTGTGCATCACAAGGACCATAATCACGACAACAATCCCGCGGACGGCAGCAATTGGGAAAACCTATGCCTCTATTGTCATGATTGGGAGCACCAGAAGTACTCCCAGCAAGTGTGTGGAACGCAAGCGGGCTTCGGATTGACCGTGCGCGCTCAAGCTGTGCCACCGCGGGAGGCAAAGAACAATCCCTTTGCGGACCTCAAGAAAGTTCTTGAAAAGAAGTCGTGATCTTACAATATCACGGCGATGATGTCCGCAAGTTGCCCGATTGCTGTATTCATAGCCGGGACTTCCCCCTACATGCTGGAGGTATCCGATATCTTGGCTCGGGCACAGCCATAGGCAATCACAACATACTCACACGATACCCGCGGGACCCAGCCACGACGCTGAGGCCATGCATCGCTCTGCAATGGAGAATCGGCAGCGGGCATAGTCGCCATGGAATTATGCCCGCAAGGGTTCTCCGGCCGCGATGACAAGACCGCCCCAAAGGAGCCAGTTTGGAATTATCCTCTCGAATGTCTTCGCAACCGGGTTTCCCGATGGACAGAAGACCACGGAGCGCACTACGAGACCATGCACTGGAAGACCGGAAAAAAGATCGTGCACCTCTTCAGGACGATGCCACCGGGCTCCATAGTAGGCGCCGCGACCGGTACTGTGGCCTTTCTGCCAGTAGAGCAGACTCGACCGGTTGAGCCAACCGATTGCAAAACGGCTCCGCGTCACCCGCACGATCTCAGACACAGCCTGGCGTTCGTCTTCCATAAAACAGAGCGCGGCCACCGATATCACATGATCGAAACTCTGGTCTTCGAAGGGCAGTGCGCGGGCATCTCCCAGTGCCCAGCGAATCTCAGGTGTACTGCGTTCGCGCGCAAACGCAAGCGAACCCTGGTTCGGATCGAGCCCGGTCGTATGAAAGCCTTTTGCAGCGAAGCGGCGGGTGAACCATCCAGTGCCACAGCCAACGTCGAGAAGAGTGGCTCCCGATCTCGCCCGTACCAGCTGGCAAAGCAGGCTGAGCTCGGCCTCGCCGATCCAGCGCCCCCGTGGTGTGTCGTACCACGCATCGTACGTCCTGGCGTCCGTCTGATCCACCTTTCGCAATGCCATAGTGACGGCTTCGTTCCTCATTTGAGTGGATCGAGTCTAAACGATTATGGCAACGAGAGAAGCACTGTGACCGTTTCTGGATCAATTTCTCCCTCTTTGATTGCCGTCTCGGCATAATGCATGTGCTGGCGAGCGGTTTGCAGGCGCAAGATCATCCTTGGCGATGGGTATGCGCCGGCCCAATTCGTCGCTGACGGTAGGGCCGATCAGGATCCGGACCTTTCGAAACTCAGATGCTGTACTTTTGTTTACTGCCCATGACCGGATCAGGGGTTTGGATAGGATGTTTACCGCCGGTAATTGTGCTGACCACAAGACGTCCGCCATGGATCCCGCAGCACTAGGCCCATATGACGGATCTGCGCGGCAAGACGATGCCGGCAACCTAAGAGAGTAGTGTTGCGGCATGGCCCTGACACACTGTTTTGCCTTCAAGATGGGAAATAAATACCTCTCATCGGTGCACGTTTCCGAGGATCGTAGGCGCCACCTCCGGATCCTGTCCCCAAGGCGCCTTACAACCTGGCCCACACAGAATCAGCGTCTGAACAGGCCTCGCGGTTTCTACCTTTGGTGTCCATAAAAAAGGAACCCGGCAGAGCACGACATCACGCCACACGGGCAAGGAGGGCCTGGTCGAGACCTCCGACAGGTTTGTTGATCAGGCGCAACATGGCGCCACCTGGTACGAAGCATTATCCAGTCCAATATCAGCGGCAACGACATGAGCAATCCAAACTCACTTAGAGATTCCAGTGCGCCCCAGCGTGTGTGCGGCACGGACTGTTAACCGTGACGCTCTCAGACTACGTGCACACCTTCGGCACCTGGATGCGAACGCGCCATGGCGAGCGTGTGCATAAAGTCGCGATCGAGGCCGGCTTTACCTGCCCGAATCGCGACGGCACCGTAGGTAGCGGGGGTTGCACGTTCTGTAATAATCGCTCATTTGGCCCATCCGCGAGATCCCCACGCGCCGCGCCTGAAAAAACTGTTGAGCAGCAGATTGCTGCAGGCCGAGTGGTAATCGCGCGGCGTACAGGGGCACGGCTCCTTCTTGCCTACTTCCAGACCTACACCAATACCTACGCATCGGTGGATCGGTTGCGGAGTCTTTATGACCGGGCGCTCTCAGTGCCAGGCGTCATCGGTCTTGCCATTGGCACGCGCCCAGATTGCGTGCCCGATCCGGTCCTTGCCCTGCTTGCCCAGTACCAGGACGAAGGGCGCGAAGTGTGGCTTGAGCTTGGCCTTCAATCAAGCTTTGACACAACCCTTGCCGCCGTGAATCGGGGCCACGGATTTGCCGCGTATCGGGACGCCGTCCAGCGTGCGCGGCGCATGGGCCTGTCCGTATGTGCGCATCTCATCATCGGACTCCCAGGAGAGACAATTGTTCATGCACGCGTGACACTTGAGCGGGTGCTTGACCTTGGTATCGATGGACTCAAGCTCCACCCACTCCACGTCGTCAGAAGGACAAGACTCGCCCATGCTTGGCGCTGCGGCGAATATGTGCCGATCGAGCGGGACGAATATCTTGAGACCGTGGCAACTCTTGTTGTGCTCACACCGACCGGGGTCGTCTTCCATCGCCTCACCGGGACCGCCGCTCCGGATATCCTGCTCGCACCGGCATGGTGCGCCGGTAAGTGGTCGGTACTAAACGGCATCGAGTCAACATTGAAACGCTTAGGACTGCGTCAGGGTGGGGCACGGTACCCCTCATGGACAGTGGCGTGTGACAAAGCTTGAGCTCGTCTGTCCGGCCGGATCACTCCCGGCGTTGCGTGCCGCCATCGAAAATGGTGCAGACGCAGTGTATGTCGGGTTTCGTGACGGCACCAATGCGCGCCATTTCCCAGGGCTCAATCTGGATCCGGAAGAGATGCGTGAAGGAATTCGTCTGGCGCACGATGTCAATGCGAAGCTTTTCGTCGCACTCAATACCAACCCGATACCCGGCACTTGGGAACGCGCGACGAGGCATCTGCATATCGCGGCCGATCTTGGCGCCGACGCCGTGATCATCGCTGACCTCGGGCTGCTTGACTACGCGGCGGAGCATCTACCCGGGCTCCGACGACACCTGTCGGTTCAGGCCTCGGCCACCAACCCGGAAGCCATTGCGTTCTATGCCCGCATGTTCGGTGTGCGGCGCATAATCCTCCCGCGCGTACTGTCGGCCAGCCAGGTCAAGGACATCGTCGAGAACAGCCCGGTCGAAATCGAGGTATTTGGTTTCGGGAGCCTCTGCGTCATGGTCGAGGGGCGGTGTGCGCTTTCCTCTTACGTTACCGGCGCCTCGCCGAACGTCTCAGGGGTCTGTTCACCGGCGTGCGCGGTGCGCTGGGAGGAGACAAAAAATGGCCGTAATGCGCGGCTAAACGGGGTACTCATCGATGTCTATGGCCCAGGAGAAAGCGCGGGTTATCCCACGCTGTGTAAAGGGAGGTTCCGCGCTGCGGAGGAAATCTATTACGCGATTGAGGAACCAACATGTCTCAATGTACTCGACCTCCTACCGCAACTGAGCCTTGCAGGGGTAACTGCGGTCAAGGTCGAAGGTCGGCAACGGGGGCCCGCCTATGTCGCTCATGTCACTCGCGTCCTGAGGAGCGCAATCGACGCATGTACCGCCAATCCGGCCACGTATTGTCCGGACCGCAGGTGGATCTCGGCGCTCGACGCCCTGGCCGAGGGCCGGCAGCATACGCTCGGGGCGCTCGATCGCGAGTGGCAATGAGAGGCAATACATCCCCATGAAGCTTGCGCTTGGGCCGCTCCTCTATCTCTGGAAGCGTGCGGAGATTGGTGAATTCTATCGGCAGATCGCCAGTACACCGGTCGACATCGTCTATCTCGGCGAGACAGTGTGCGCCAAGCGACGCCCCCTGTCGGGCGCCGACTGGGCCGGTATTGCGGATTTGCTCGCCGCAGCCGGGAAGCAGGTGGTCCTGTCGACGCTTGCCCTGGTCGAGGCCAAGTCCGACCTCGCCGCGATCCGTCGCATTACCCGCAACAATCGCTATCCAGTCGAGGCAAACGATATGGCAGCGGTGCAGATGCGCCTAGAAAGCACACCATTTGTCGCTGGTCCTCATTTGAATATTTATAACTGTCGGGCGCTTGGCGTGATACGGCGGGCGGGCGCTATGCGCTGGGTGGCGCCCATCGAACTCACCGCCGGCGCGCTCGATGGGATCCTCGAGAGCAGACCTGAGGGCCTAGAGGTCGAGGTATTCGCCTACGGGAGGATGCCGCTCGCCTTTTCGGCGCGCTGCTTTACGGCGCGTGCACACCACCATCCGAAAGATCATTGCGAGACTGTCTGTGACCAGTACGCGGATGGGCTTCTGATCTCAGCACAGGACGGCGCGCCGTTTCTCGTACTGAACGGGGTCCAAGTGCAGTCCGCGCGCATCTGCAGCTTGCTCTTGGATCTCGATACCCTCAGGGATCTCAGCGTCGATGTGCTGCGTCTCTCGCCCCAGGCGCGGCACATGCCAGAAATTATACGGATCTTCCGCGACGCAATCGACGGCGTCATCACAGGTGATGCGGCCCATAAGACGCTTTTGCGTTATGCCCCGGCTGACCTCTGCAACGGGTATTTCCGGGGAAGTGCCGGCATGGAACAGTGCGTATGACAACGCTTTCCTGGTGTGATGCCGGCCTTCATTCAGCGACTTGGCACCAAGCGATGGATCACCACGCCTTTCGCTGCGCCCGCCACGGCGCAGCCTCCCTGAGATTTCACCGGTATTGGCCAACAGCGAGTATCGGTACTCACGATGATCCCGCGATCGCGGTCCGGGCCAACTATTGTGAGCGCCACCTTATCCCCATAATACGCCGCCTCACCGGCGGCGAGGTCACGTACCTTGATCCCGGAACCCTATGCTTCAGTCTGGCGTTCCGGATCCCTGGCATGTGGAGGAAGAAGGATCTTCGCTGGCTCATGGCACGCCTCGCCGGGGCCGTCGCGGCATCTCTGCATACTGTCGGCATCGATGCCAGCTTCCGGGAACCTAATGAAATTGAACTGTCAGAGCGCAGGCTCGGAGCAGTATTCATAGCGGCCGAGGGGCATGCCGTCCTCTGTCAGGGGTATCTCCTCACCCGGATCGATATTGAAACTCTGCTGAAAGTCGTACGTGCACCGCTTGAGAAGCTGTCGCCCGAGGGCGTGCAAAACGCACGCGAGCGGTTCATCACGCTTGATGATTACCGCCCAGAGCTCTCGGTCAGAAGGCTGAAAAACGCTATTAGCGCAGGCGTTGCGCGGACTCTCGGCGCACGACTGGGGGCTCCGGATCTAGCCGCCTCCCGAGTCAAGCCGCGACTAGGAGGCAAGTGCCACACGCCATCACCCGGGACTTTCAGGGCGACCCTCCCGACAAGCAACGCCGTACTGAGGGTTTCGCTCGAGACGGATAATGCGGGGACCATCACGGCTGCGTCGTTTTCAGGCACATTGCAGTGCC
>JAJYDT010000010.1 GCA_021777335.1 Pseudomonadota bacterium
CGAGCTATCGTTATAAGTTCCGACGATTGCGCCGTTGTTGTTGATTCCGGAAACATCAATAGAACTGGCCCCCGCGAATGGCACGGTGAACGTCGTGTAGCTGCCGTTATTGTCGAGGAATGCGGAGTAGCCCCCCGAGCTATTCTGATAATCCCCGACGATCGTCCCGTTGTCGTTGATGCCGTGAGCCGTGGTATCGGAGACCCCCGCGAACGGTACCGTGAGCGTCGTGTAGCTGCCGTTATTGTCGAGGAATGCGGAGTAGCCCCCCGAGCTATTCTGATAATCCCCGACGATCGTCCCGTTGTCGTTGATGCCAAGAACATAGGTCAGGCTGGCTCCCGGCATACTGACCGTCGTGAAGTTATACGACGTCGCATGAGCGAGTGGACTCAGTAACACGGCGCCAAGGCCGAGGCCACTCAACACGTGTTTGGTCCGCCGGACGACGGAACCGGTGTATGGAATGTTCATGTGTGGACTCCCCCCCAATAAAGCGTTCGAGCCGATGAGTTATTAGAATTGCGTTCCCGCCCTAGCACGCTTCATCTGCACTGTTTCAGCTTTCTCAGCAAAGATCAAGGTTAAGAAAGTCCACCCCCCAAACTCTCCCCCGGTTACCCCAGCCCCCACCGAGGGTAACAAATAACTCCCATTAAACCAAGCACTTAAACGTATGTTGCCCCCGTTACCCCTGTTACCCTCGTGCAAAGAAAGGGGGACATTTCTGAATGGCGTTGACATGACCGGGGGCATGACCGGGGACCTGGGCCATCAGGGTCAAGCGCATGCCCGCCAAGGGCCCCGATGATTGGTCGGAATCCCGTCATCCGTTCCGTTTGCGTCCGGCACGACTGACATGATCGTTGATTATCGGCATTGGCAATCAGATTGCCAGGGCACGCGCTGCACCATGCGGCGGAGCCTGCTGGCCCGCAGCCGTATCGATCATCGCGCAGATGGATTTTGCTTCTCAGTCGTTCGCTGACTCCGTCCAACGGACGATACTTTATCGCAATCCCCTGCACGACACTTGCGATGTCGAGTCAACAGATTCGGTTGCGGAGGCTAGTCGGACAGGGATGTCGCTTGCTCCTGTTTGAAGCTTCCCGAATAAAGTGCAATCACTAGGTGGAGGCATTATGCGTAACACGAAATGGATGGCATTGAAGCAGACGGCGCTCGCTGTGGCGCTCATCGGCACCGCGGTGAGCGCCTACGCCGCGACGGTAACCAATATGACGGTCGGCGGTGGCACGTTCTCCATGGGGGTCTTCGACTCTGGCCAAAACTGGACCAACACAGGCAATCCATCGGCAAACCTGGTCGGTGGATACACGAATCTAGGGACGCTTTTCCAGTTCAACGGCAGCGGCGGCGCCGTGAACGCATTTACGGGCGACGGAACGACAGCTCCGTACGGCGGCGGCATGGTCAATGGGGGACCGGTACCTACCTTTGACACCTCCGGCAGCACGATTTCGGGCAATCTATCCTCATGGACGGTGTTCTGGAACGGGACCAACTTCAACCAGGGCGCCGATCCCGTGAGCGGCACCTGGAACTCCAGCACAGGGGCTTATAGCATCGCCTGGACGTCAACAATCCACGGCGGGCCTTTCAACGGGCAGACCGGCAGCTGGTCGTTTAATGGTGTCGCAATCGCCGGAACCACGATCACGCCTCCGACCACGAATCCGACCGGAGGGACATCACCCGTGCCAGAGGCGTCTATGACCGCAATGATGCTGACCGGCCTGGCGTTACTCCGTGTACTGACCCGGAAAAATCGTTTCTCCTGACACCGGTGGCTTACGGAAAACCGGAAAATCCGGCGCGCCAGCTTCAGGCGCCCCGGATTTTTCTTTCTGTGACTCGATGAATCAACGATTCAGCGCCCCGCGAAGGGATTGCCCTGCCCGCATTCTTCCTGCTCGTTGCGACTGCACACGATCTCGTCTGATTCGGCCTGCCCCGGTCACAGCGGCGCGGCCGGCAGGCACACCTCCTTCGACGCAGCGTCTTTTCATCACATCAAATCCTGATAAATCCTTCCCCGCGAAATCCTCCGGGCCAGAACTCTCCATCGTGGTCCTTGTCCGGCAGTACACTTCAGCCTCCCATTTACGGTACTATCGGCCGATAAAGGTCGCGCGCATGGACTTTAGACTTCGGGGAATACTATGAAAAAACGATTGATCCTGGCAGGGCTCCTGGCTCTGGCGGTGGCGAGTTGCGGAAAGCATGGGGCGGAACATCATGACGGTCAGGTGGTCGCCGACGTGAACGGTCACAAAATCACGGTACTCGAAGTGAATTCGATACTGGGCCACATGGGCACGATGAGCAAGGCCCAATCGCAGCAGGTCGCGGATGGTGTCTTAAAGAACCTGGTGAATCAGGAACTGCTGGCGCAACAGGCAGTCAAGCAGAAGCTCGACCGTAATCCGCAGGTCCTGCAGGCGATCCTGGAATCACGCAAGCAGATCCTGGCGCAGGCCTACATGGGACGACGCTTTGCCAGCCTGGCGCCCCCGACGAATGGCGCCATTGCCACATTCTATAACAACCATCCTGATCTCTTTGCGCACCGGCAGATATACCGCGTCGAGACCATCCTGATCCAGGATGGCCAGAGCAAGATGGCCGCCATCAAGCGAGGGCTGGCCGCCAGCAAGACGCCGCAGGCGTTTCTTGCGTGGCTTAAGACACAGGGCCTGCCGTTTCACGCCGGCGTGGTGGTCCGGACAGCCGAACAGGTACCCTTCGCCATGCTGCACCAGCTCAGCCAGATGAAGGCGGGGCAGACGATCGTCGGCAATAGCGGCGCAAATCTCGTGGTGCTTGTACTGCTGGGCAAACAGGACCAACCCGAGACGCTCGTGCAGGCGAAACAAGCCATCAAGCATTTTCTCATCAATCGAAGCCGGCAAAAGATGTTGCAAAGCACACTGCAAACACTGCGGTCGTCGGCAAAAATCAAGTACTACGGGCGCTACGCCAGCGCGGGCAAAACAACCTCTTTGACACCATCTTCGGTAAAAGCCCTGACCGCAGGAGCAGCCAAGACCAAAGGTTCTGCTACCGATCAGGCGCTGAAAAAAGGGATTTCCGGACTGCAGTAGCCCGGTCTGGATAATCTTCCGGGGCCCCTCTCTGGGGGAGGGGCCATGCTTCTCAAAGATGAGATCTAGCGACGGCAGCAGAGCCTGCAGTGCGGGGGTATGGTCGGCGCCGGGGGAGCCCCTGGGGATGTTCAGCCCTCCACGGACAAAGCGTCTCCCGCATGCAGTCATCCGGGATCCGGCGTGCCCTCCTGAACTGCGTGCCTTGCTTTGGGCGATTCGATGGTGCCGGACATGCCGCCCGGATGTGGCCGGAATCGGGCGCCCATGGGTATTGAATCCCGTGGTCCGCCTCGATCAGCACAGTCACTTATTTAATTGTTAAATCAATAGGTTACATATATTCAACGGGCGGTGATCAACACCACACCGCGACATCCGCGTGAGCCTCCCTTTCTTTTCGTTAAGGTATGGCAACCCCTGGCGGGTTCACCTATAATCTGGCAGTAGCAATATCCACCCATTACCGAATGCCGTGCAGATATTCGGGTAATGTTCGTGTTCCCCCAGCAGCATCCGTAATGGTGAGAGATCCAAGGCAGGGTCGACGGGATCGAGGATTCGGTCTGTCGTCACTATTCAGCAACAAGCAGCGGGGAAAATCGAGGGGGCAACGCGAGTTCGGGTTGCGGTAGCTCTGCCAGTGCTCCGGAGTGTGTGAGAGATGTTTGGCAGAGGTTCGGGGTGGAAATCCACTTCGAGTGAACTAGATGCTCACAGGGAAGTAGGAAAACGGAGTTTTCTCGTGAACGTCATTTTGCTCGAAACGAGTTGGCGAACTTAACGCAACGATGGAAAAAATCGGTTCGATCAGCTATGGCATCAGCGCGGCATCTTATCTGATCCTGTGCCTGATGTTGTTGATGGGTTGGCGTGACCGTCCGCAGAAGACCGCCTTTGTGCTGGCTGCTGCCGTCAGCGCTGTCTGGGCCGCGGTCATGGCCTACAACACGCACCAGGCGCTGCCAACCCTTGTGATCGATCTGGCCGAGCTGGCCCGGGATGTGACCTGGCTCGTCTTCCTGTTGCGCCTGTTGGAGAACGCGCGCGACGAAAACGACCGGCGTGCCGGATGGTGGCGATTTGCCGCCATCAGCACGTGCGGATTCTCCCTGCTGCTCCTCACCACCGGCGTTTGGGATCAGTACGCCCGCAAACCGTGGCTGCTCCCGGGGCATGTCGACCCCGTCACCATTGCCTTTTTGTCGCTCGCCGTCACCGGGCTCGTCCTGACCGAACAAGTCTTTCGCAACGCGCGTTCTGACGCCCTACGATCGATCAAATACCTGTGCCTCGGGATCGGCGGGGTCTTCGCGTACGATTTTTATCTGTATGCGAACGCCCTCATGTTGCATGGCGTCAGTGTGTCGCTATGGCTCGCCCGTGGCGCGATCGATGCCCTCATTGTGCCAATCCTGGCGGTAGCGATCATCCGTGACTCCGAGTGGTCGCGTGACATCTTCATCTCGCGCCGCGTCGTATTCCGCACCAGCGCCCTGCTGGGAGCCGCCATCTATCTCTTTGCCATGGGTGCCGGAGGATACTATGTGCGCCATGATGGCGGTACCTGGGGTGTCATCGCGCAGACCATCTTCCTGTTTGGCGCCGGATTGTTGCTGTTGATCCTGTTGTTCTCGACGCCGTTGCGCGCGCAGCTGCGCGTTCTGATCAACAAGCACTTTTTCCGCTACAAGTACGACTATCGCGAGGAATGGCTTCGATTTATCCGCACCCTGTCTTCCAACGGCTCCGGGGCACAGCTGCATGAGCGGGCGATCCTGGCGCTTGCCCAGATCGTGGGCAGTCCTGGCGGCGTGCTGTTCATGCGGGCCGACAGCGGCAACTTTGAAGCCGTGTCGCACTCGAACATGACGTATCAGGCCACTGCCAGGGAACCGGTAAACGGCGCGTTCAGCAGTTTTCTCGAGAAGCACGAGTGGGTGGTGAATCTGGACGAACACGAAGGCAGAGACGAATCCGGGTCCCAGCAGCTTGCCGTCAGTCTTGTGCTTCCGGGCTGGCTGCGCGAGTTTCCACAGGCGTGGCTCGTGGTGCCGCTGATCATCGAGGACCGGCTCCTCGGGTTCACCGTGCTGACACAACCCCGGGCGCGGTACCGGGATTTCAACTGGGAAGACTGTGATCTCCTCAAGACCGTGGGCCGTCAGGTGGCCAGTCATTTGCTTCAATGTGAAACCGCACGGGCGTTGGCCGATGCGCGCCAGTTCGAGACCCTCAACCGGCTGTCCGCGTTTGTCGTGCACGATCTCAAGAATCTGGTGGCACAACTCTCTCTGGCCGTATCGAACGCCAACCGGCACTCGCACAATCCGCTGTTCGTTCAGGATGTGATACGGACGGTGGATAATTCGGTCGCCAAGATGAATCGGCTGTTGTCGCACTTGCGGGCGGGCGGCACTCCCGTCGAACAAAAGGTCCAGGTGGACCTTGCGCAGCTCCTCAAGGAGACGGTCAAGGCCTATGCAGCGAATCACCCGATGCCGCGACTCGAGGGGCAGATCGAAGGCACAATCGTCATGGCCGATCGTGATCGCCTGTCGGCCGTCGTCGGCCATATCATCCAGAATGCACAGGATGCGACATCACCGGAAGGGCGTATTGTGGTACGCGCCGAACGGAACGGAAAATACGTCTCCGTGGACGTGGAGGACACGGGCAGCGGGATGGACGAATCCTTTATCAGGGAGCGGCTGTTCCGCCCCTTCGATACGACCAAGGGGAACTCCGGCATGGGCGTCGGCGCCTACGAGACCCGGGAGTTCGTGCGGGCACTGGGGGGCGACGTGCAGGTCTACAGTCAACCGGGCCAGGGAACCACGTTCCGGATCCAGATCCCCTATCTGGATGTCCCCCAGGGAAACGTGAGGTATCTGAGTGCGCGCTGAGGACGCGGTGCGACGCGCTTTGGCGGAAAAATCAAAACCCAAGTTATTGGTCGTGGAAGACGACCCGGGGCTGCAGAGCCAGCTCCGGTGGTGCTTTGACCAGTATGATGTGCTGATCGCCGGCGACCGGGAAAGCGCCCTTGAGCAGATCAAGCGCCACTCACCTCCGGTCGTCACGCTGGACCTGGGGCTGCCGCCCGATGCCGATGGAAGCCGCGAAGGGTTCGCCGCCCTGGGGCAGATCCTGGCGATGGCACCTGACACGAAGATCATCGTCGTCACAGGCAACAACGAACGGGATAACGCAGTGCGCGCCGTCGGGATGGGCGCTTACGACTTTTATTATAAGCCGATTGATGCCGCCATCCTGGGCATCATCGTGAATCGTGTCCAGCGTGTTCACGAACTCGAAACGGAAAACCGCCGGCTTTCGCGGAACCGGCTGGAGACACCGCTGGCGGGGGTTCAGGCCAACAGTCCGGAGATGCTCAAGGTCTGCCGGATGATTGAAAAGGTCGCGCCGTCCGATGCCTCCGTCCTGCTGCTGGGGGACAGCGGCACGGGCAAGGAGCTGCTGGGCCGTTCCCTGCATACGCTCAGCCCGCGCGCGGGCGAGCGCTTCTGCGCGATCAACTGCGCGGCCATCCCCGAAAATCTGCTGGAAAGCGAGCTGTTCGGCTACGAGAAAGGCGCGTTCACCGGCGCCGGCAAACAGACACCCGGCAAGATCGAGCACGCGGACGGCGGTACGCTGTTTCTGGACGAGATTGGAGATCTGCCGATGGCGCTTCAGGCCAAAATGCTCCGGTTTCTGGAACAGCGTGTGGTGGAGCGCATTGGCGGGCGCGAGGAGATCCCGGTGAACGTCCGGGTCGTCTGCGCGACCCATCAGGATCTTCCGGCCAAGATCCAGGATGGCACATTCCGCGAGGATCTCTATTATCGGATCAGTGAGGTCACGGTCAATATCCCGCCGCTGCGGACCCGTAGCGGTGATGTGCTGCTGTTAGCGCGCTCGTTTCTCGAACAGTACTGCAGCCAGGAAAACCGGCGCCGCCTCAGTTTTGGGCCCAGCGCGCTTGCGGCGTTAGAAGGGCACTCGTGGCCAGGTAATGTGCGCGAACTCAAGAACCGGATCACGCGGGCCGTGATCATGGCCGAGGGGAAACAGATTACGGCAAAGGATCTCGAGCTCGAGGTACCGGGTCAGGAAGGGACATCATTCAGCCTTCGTGAGGTCCGGGAACAGGCGGAACGTCAGGCCATCACGCGTGCGCTGGGACATACCGGAGGCAAGATCAGTGACGCGGCGGATCTGCTGGGAATCAGCCGTCCCACGCTGTACGATCTGATACGCAAGCTGCATCTGCGGATTTAGCAAGTCGCGATACGGCGTCAAATGGCCATCCCTGGCCACGAAATAATCCCGTCAGAACTTTATACCCCAGTTCAGGTTAAGCTCGTATTCATGCAGATAAACATAGGTGGGACCTCTTCCGAATTGGAGGAATGATGGGTTCGCACCTTGGTATACCTTCTGGGGCATCCCCCACATCGCCGCCACGGTCAGATCCTGGGTATGCGTGATATGTCTCGTGAATCCCGCAGTGATGTCGCGTTGAATCACGCCCGGTGCCAAGGTATTGAACATCAGCTGGTCACCAGGAACAGGCTGGGTGTTATAGGCAAAACCAGCACGCCAAGTCCATTGCCGGCTGGTCGCGATCTGATAGCCGAGCTTATAGACCGTAATGTCCTGCCAGCCAAACCCTGGACCACTTTCACCCCCCAAACAATAGGGAGAGTTTGGCTGGGTCGGGCTCGAAAAGCATTGGTTCATATAACTCCCCGAATGGCCAATGGACGGGATCGCGCCATACATGATGCGCTGGACGTCAAACGCGACCACCTGGTGCCGGAGGGGTTTGAATGCGAGACCCCCAGTCCAAGTCTCCGGAATATTGAAATTGCCACCGTCGGCAAACAGACCCGAGTAACTGGCAAAGCGCGACATGTGGATCTCTGGCGTCCAGGAAAGACCTAAATTGAGGTTCCGCATCAGCCGTATCTGCGTCCCCAGCCGTATACCGAAGCCGGTGCCCATATCGACCCCGTTGTTAGTGAGCGCAGCGGCATTGGTGCTGTTTCCACTGAATGCACCCAAGCCAGAATCGCTGAAGTACTGGCGGACATAGAGCAGGCCCACACCGACTGAATCGTGACGCGTGAATTTGTAGGCATAGCTTGCCTGCATGAACAGCTGCTTGAAATTGACGCCTGTCTGCCCGGCAAAGAATGTATTCGCTATCTTGTAATTGGTCGACATGCCGCCGTTGCCATACATGGCCAAACCGACCGTGTTGCTTCCGTCAAGCGCATAGGTCACGCCCACGTGCGGAATCACGAAGAAGTCCGAGCTGCTCCCGCAATAGACGCAGTGTGCAGGGGCCAAAGAGTTGGCACTATACCCCCTGAACGCCCAGAATGCCGCCGCACCGAGATCGACCCGGCTACCGACAAAGGCGATACCTGCAGGGTTGACTGCCTGCGCCATACTGTCCTCCGGCAGAGCGACCCCGGCTCCCGCAAGCCCATCATTCTTGGAGCTGTAACCCAACTCAAAATACCCTGCCGTCGTGGCGAGCGCCGCGACTGGCATGGCTGCCAGAACGGCAGCCAGCGCGGCGGTAACCGCCAATCTCTTCGTGCGTACCATGTAAGTCCTCCTAAACGGGATCAAATTTTATTCTTGATTGACAGACCCACCGGAACCGGCGCCTCTGTGCCACTGCAAATCATGTGTGTTTATGATTTCTTTATTATATGAAATCTTCATGACACCTCTACCGCCCGTAATATTCCCTAACAATTCACAGGTGTCAATACCAATGACTTACTGGATCGCAAAACAGGAAGGGTATTCACGGATGCTTTTGCTCTGGAAGTCTGGGAGATGTGCTTGACCGTCCACCGTGGTGCTCTCAATCGTCTACGCGCCTGCCCCGGGATTTTGTCAAAATATGGAGCTACCGTGATCTCAGGAGGCGCCACAAAAAAACAGGGGCCGCTTGGCCCCTGTCAGGTTCAGGCGCGACGGCCTTGTGGGCCGCCGCCTCCTGCGATTGTCTGCTACTTTTAAGTCTCTATTCCGTGCGAGATCCGGGGTCACGGGAATTTCCCATGGTTCCCGAACCATGCCCGGTCAGGCGCCCTGGTTAGACTTCTTCTTGCGGCGCGCCACGGCCACCAAGCCCACCAAGCCCGTGCCGAACAGCCACGCCGCGGCCGGAGCCGGTACCGGAGTGACCGCCGTGGTCGACCCTGTGCCGTTAAATACCCAGGTGCCGGTCTGGTTGTTGAACGGGCCGCCCGAAATCAGCGACGTCCAGGTCAAGGTGTAGTCGAAGCTGGTGCCGGAGACGTTCGAGATGGTACCTGTCGCCGCAGAATTGCCCTGGGCGAAGTTGGTTCCGTTCCAGTTGGCGAAGAACGAGCTCAGGTTCGCCGTGATCGTGGCGCCATTGGTGAGACTCGAGATCGTGGCACTCGGAACCGGGCCACCACCCGCCACATTGGAGGACGCTGCGGTGAAGGTATTCACCCAGGTGCCGCTGCCGTTGAAGTTAAAAGACGCGATTGAACCTGATGCGGCGCTGTTCTGGGCTACCGCCTCGTTCCATCCCGGCGTGCTGTAACCGCCGACCAGGTTGAAGGAGCTATTGGTCGCTACAAGGGGTTGCCCGGTGTCGAAACCTTTCATCCCGAAGCAGCTACCTGCACCAGACGTACATGTGCTTGCTCCGAGTACGCTGCTGTTGGTTACGTTCAGCATGGTCACTACCGTCGACGCACTGGCCGTCGCGATTCCACCTACCGTGCCAATGGCGGTCGCCATTGCTGCTGCTAACATCTTTCTTTTAAAGGTCATTTCCTGATTCCTCCAAAAAGCTCCTCTAGAGCGAAAAACTATTTCGTGTCGGTTCGCCATACGAGATCAGCGAGCGTCGGCCGAAATAGACGCAGGGATCATAGCAAGACCTGTGCCATCCGTATAGTTATTTGATTATAAATCACTATTTTCGATAAGCGCAGTGAGATCGTAAAGATATCCGACAGGTCTCCCAACCCAGATCGCGGCCAGCAGCCACGGCATTTCCTCTCGAATACAGGGTGTTGGACATCGGTCCTCAAAGATCCCTCAGGAACACCGGGACCCTGGGTACCCGGCGCCGCAATCTTCCCTGATCGGTGAGTTTTCCCAAAAAGCAAGTAAATAAAGTATTTATAAACAATGGTGTACTGCTCAATTCTGTTGTAAAGAACTTCGACATCTCCGCGTTACCCATCCGCGAGATCCTCGTTCGACCCCTGTGGAGCTTGCTTGGCCTTGCGCCACAAGATAGGGGAAGATTCTACGCATGCCCACAAGGCGCGGTCGCCCCGTTGCGGGATTTGCAGGGGCTGGATTCTGCAAAACGCGAGGATGATCAGGCAGCGTATGGTGACGTCGGGCACCACTAACCCATCTTTCGCTATTCGCCTCCCTATGGACACCATTCGTTGATTTTGGCAGGGCATAACGTTCTGAAGTGATGAGCATTTGACGATTCCGAGGGTGGAAAAACGCGTGTAGTGAAGACTTGGGTGCTTGCCAACGCCGCCAGAGTTTTTACACTGCGCACATGTTTTTGAAATGTACCGAACGCCACAAGGACGGCAAGACGCATCGCTACTGGAGCGTCGTCGAGAACCGGCGGCTGGCCAAAGGCCGCATCGCTCAGCGCCACGTCCTGTATCTGGGCGAGATCAACGACAGTCAACAACAGGCATGGCGCCACACCGTCGAGGTCTTTGACGAGGGTCGTGCGCGCCAGCTCGCGCTCGTGGCGCACGAGGCGGTCGCGTTGAATGAGACGGATATCGTGAGTCTGCGGATCAATGAACTCAGCCTGCATCGCCCGCGGGAGTTCGGCGCCTGCTGGCTCGCCGGTGTGCTGTGGAACCAGCTGGCGTTATCCGAGTTCTGGGAAGCGCGGCTGCCCGCCTCGCGCAAAGGCACCCGGTGGGCGGCCGTCCTGCAAACGCTGGTCACGTATCGACTGCTCGATCCGGGCAGTGAGTGGCGCCTGCATCGCCACTGGTTTACCTCGAGCGCGATGGGAGACTTGCTCGATGCCGATTTTACCTTGGCCGAGAAGGACACCTTGTATCGCTGTCTGGATAAACTCCTGCCGCACAAGGACGAGCTCATTCAGTTCCTGACCCGGCGCTGGGGCGAGCTCTTCGCGGTCCGCTTCGATGTGCTGCTCTACGATCTCACCTCCACGTACGTGGAGTCCGACACACCCCGTGAGGCAGAGGATCTCCGTCAGTACGGGTACAGCCGCGATAAACGCGGCGACTGCCGGCAGGTGGTCATTGGCCTGATCGTGACCCCGGAGGGCTTCCCGTTGAGTTACGAGGTCCTCGCCGGCAACACGGCCGACTGCACCACGCTCGGAGATTTCTTAAAGCGCATCGAGGCGCGTTACGGCAAGGCGAATCGAATTTGGGTCATGGACAGGGGGGTGCCGACGGAAGCCACGTTGGCCCACATGCGGGCGATGGGCGCCTCCTATCTGGTCGGCACGCCGAAAGGACGGCTCACGCAACTGGAGGGTGATTTACTCGCCAAACCGTGGCAGCAGGTGCGTGCGGGATTACAGGTGAAGCAACTGCCGCGCGCCGGGGAAACCTATGTCCTGGCCGCGAGTGAGAAGCGCGTCAGCAAGGAGCGCGCCATGCGCAAGCGCCGTCTCAAAAAATACCTGGCCACCTTGAAGCAATTGCATGCGAAGCCCCCGGCACGAGATCAATTGTTGATGCGCATCGGGGCCGCCAGGAAAGCGGCCGGGCGCGCCGGGGGCCTGGTCACCCTGACGCTGCCCAGGGCCACGGACGGGGTCACAGCCGAGACCTTCCGCTTCGTGCTTGATCGCAAGAAGTTGCGACGACAGCGGCGTCGCGAAGGCCGCTATCTGCTGCGCACCAACTTAACCGGTGATGACCCCGCGCCACTGTGGACCTTCTACGTGCAGCTGACCGAGGTCGAGCAGGCCTTCAAGGAACTCAAGCACGATCTCGCGATCCGCCCGCTTTACCATCAGCTCGAACATCGCATCGAGGCGCACATCTTCGTGGCCTTCCTCGCCTATTGCCTGCACGTCACGCTCAAACATCAATTGAGACAGCGGGCCCCGGGGCTAACGCCACGGGCGGTGCTCGAGAAATTCAAAACGATCCAGATGATCGATGTGCGCATACCCACGAGTGATGGGCGAACGCTCACGCTCTGCCGTTACACGCAACCCGAGCCCGAGCATCGTATGTTGCTTGATGTGTTGCGGCTGCAATTGCCCGCGCAACCTCCGCCCAAAATTACCGCCGATCAGCTCCACGCCGCCGACACCGGTGTGGCGTAGTGCAGACTTTTAAGACCGCTACTCGATGAATCAAAGGGTTAGGATCATCAGTACGGGCGAATAGCGAAAGATGGGCTAGACCAGGCAAGGGGGCACAGCGCCGGAACTCATGACCATTCTTCTCTATCTCGCGGTCGGTGCAATGGTCGGCCTGTTTGCCGGCATGTTCGGGATTGGTGGTGGCGGTATCGTCGTGCCCGCCCTGCTTTTCGCATTCAGCCGACAGCATATTGATCCTGCGGTGCGCATCCATCTCGCTATTGGCACTTCCCTTGCCACCATTGTGTTCACTGCGCTCTCTGCGATCCGCGCGCAACAGAAACGCCACGCCATTGACTGGCCGATTGCACTTACCATTGCACCGGCAACACTCATTGGCAGCCTCGCAAGCGGCTACCTCGCAGGATTCATCGTACCGTCAACGCTCAAGATGATCTTCGCCGTGTTCCTCGGGCTGATCTCGATCCAGATCCTCTCGAACTGGCACCCGGCGCCCCATTGGAGGTTACCGTCACGGCTGGGGCTGCTCGCGACAGGGCTTGGGATCGGCGCCTTGTCGGCCATGATCGGCATCGGCGGCGGCAGCATGACGGTACCATTCCTCAGTGCCTGTAACGTCGACATGAGACGGGCGATTGCGATCTCGGCGGTCCTCGGCCTGCCAATCGCCCTGTTCGGTACCTTCGGTTTCGTGCTCTCCGGGTGGCGCCACCCGGGCCTGCCACCGTGGAGCGCGGGCTACGTATACCTGCCGGCGCTGATCGGCATCGTGAGCACGTCCACCCTCACGGCGCCGCTCGGGGTCAGGTGGTCGCACCACCTTCCGGTTGCCCCACTCAGGCGGATTTTCGGGTTCCTTCTTCTGGGTGTTGCCGTCCAAATCATGTTTGGGATAATGGGGTAGGCTTACATGACCAAAAACTTGGGACTGATCCGCCTCGCGACACCTCGCCGACACATCATTGCGCTTGCGTCCCCAACCCCCAGTGGGTACTTCCGAGAGGAATTTATTTTTTGAGGTCGTGGCGCGCCATGGCCACGAAAAGCGAGACCCGTCGCAATCTACGGTGCAAGGTCACCTACAACCTGCGGATTGCCTACTGCCCTGAGGTCCCAAAAACATAGGTGATCCCAGCGCCGACCGTAGTTCCATACCACCCGCCATCCGACGACGCGACCATACCGTCCAGACTCAGGCTGCGGGCCAGATAGTAGCGTCCTTCCGCGGTCACGCCGGCTGAGCACCCGGCACAACTTGCCAGGTCAACATCACCGTCGAGCTCCAGCCGCGGCGCTACCCAGTAGCGCACCCCGCCATGAGCATCGAGCCCACTGCTGGTACTGCTGCCTGCGAACAATCCTAGTCCGGGAATGTAGAAGGTCTGCGATGCGGAATAATGGACAAACTCGACCCCCGCCAGAAGATCCAAGTTGCGGGCCACCGTCCAATGGTATTCCCCTCCGGCGGCGATATTGCCGAGATGCGCGTCGCTCCCCGAGACATAGGAGCCCGAACCGATCAGCGCAATATGGGGAGCGATATCGAACGTACCGCTTACCGCCGGACCGAAGAGCGACCCGGGTCCCCCGCTATTTGACACTACCGCCACGCTGAGATCCCGGTAGGGAAATGCCGCCGCAGCGGCCAGCCTTGTAACCAAGGTACCGGCAAGCGCCGCGATCACCGCCATTGACACTTTTTTGCGTGTTGAAACCATGCCTTATCTCCGGGCAGGAGCTGCATTGTTGTACACAGACAGGGTCCCGTTTCATTGGCGCCTGCCCGCCTCCGACCCAGCGACCCGCCTAAAAACACCGCCGTCCACGACCACTGCCTTGCCGTAACGCTCTGAATTGAATGGCGGAGAGGGAGGGATTCGAACCCCCGGATCCTTGCGGATCAACGGTTTTCAAGACCGCCGCAATCGGCCGCTCTGCCACCTCTCCGTAGCACGTGCAACGATGAACCTTACCGGGTTATTATGGTCTCAAGTTGCGGATTTTACATAAGGAGCGACGCATGGATCAAAATCCCCAAGTGGTGCAGTACGGCCGGCCCTCGGAGCTTACTACCAACACGGTGCTGCGCAAAACCTATGTGCTGCTCGCAGCCACGCTGCTTTTCAGCGCCGGCACCGCCTGGTATTCGATGGCTACGCACGTGTCATTCATCAACCCGTGGATGATGCTACTCATCTACTTCGGTCTGCTCTTTGCGACCAATGCGCTGCGGAACAGTCCGGCGGGCGTGGTCGCCGTGTTCGCGCTCACGGGTTTTCTGGGATACACACTTGGACCCCTGCTCAGTTTCTATCTCAAGGCACTCCCGAACGGCCGCGAGATCATCTTCTATGCGCTTGGGACCACAGGTCTCGTGTTTCTGACGCTGTCGGCGTACGCAATCACAACACGCAAGAACTTCAGCTATATGGGCGGCTTCCTGGTCACCGGCATGATCATCGCGTTCGTCGCGAGTATCGCCAATCTGTTTCTCCACATGCCGGTGCTAATGCTGGTCACGTCGTCGATCTTTGTCCTTGTGATGTCCGGCTGGATCCTGTACCAGACCAGCGCCATCATCAACGGCGGCGAGACGAACTATATCGTGGCCACGGTCAATCTCTATGTGGCGCTCTACGATATCTTCGTCAGTCTCCTGCAGATCTTCGGCGTAATGGGTGGCCGCGACTGATTCAGACGAAGTCTGCACCACCCATATAGGGACGCAGAGGCTCAGGGATGCGGATTCGCCCGGTAGCGTCCTGTCCATTCTCCATCACGGCAACCAGCGTCCGTCCGACGGCAAGCCCGGAACCATTAAGCGTATGGATGAACTCGGGCTTTGTGCCTTCCTTGGCGCGGTAGCGTGCGCGCAGCCTGCGTGCCTGAAACTCGCCGAAATTGCTGCATGACGAGATTTCCCGGTAACAACCCGAGCCCGGCAACCATACCTCAAGATCGTAAGTCTTGGCAGATGAGAATCCAAGATCGCCCGCACACAGGCTCATCACGCGGTACGGTAAGCCAAGGCGCTTGAGGATAACCTCCGCGTGGGCCGTTAACGCCTCATGCGCCGCTGCGGACGCATCCGGCGAGGTCATCTGCACAAGCTCGACTTTCTCGAACTGATGCTGGCGGATCATGCCGCGCGTATCCCGCCCTGCCGCACCGGCCTCGCTTCGGAAGCATGGGGTGTGGCACACGAACCGCGCAGGCAGCTCGCTGGCCTCGAACACACGATCGCGCGCGAGGTTGGTCACGGGCACCTCGGCAGTCGGAATGAGGTAAAGATCCTGTCCCCGCACCGCATAAAGGTCGTCCCCGAATTTGGGTAACTGTCCTGTGCCGACCAAGCTCTCGGCCTGGACGAGATACGGGACATAGACCTCACGATACCCATGCTCGCGCGTATGAATATCCAACATGAACTGCGTGAGCCCCCGGTGCAGCCGTGCGAGACGGTCATGCAGCACCACAAAGCGGGCACCGCTGATTCGCGCCGCAGCCTCGAAGTCCATCTGCCCAAGATTCACCCCAAGCGCGACATGGTCGAGCGGTTTGAAGGTAAATGGTGTCGGTTCTCCCCAGCGCCGGATCTCGCGGTTGTCATCCTCGCCGCGACCGTCCGGGACCGAATCGTCTGGCAGGTTAGGCAGGTTGAGCGCCAGCTCGGTAAGTCGAGCCTGAAGGACCTCAAGGTCCTGCTCGGAGGCCGCAAGTTCCTTGCCGATATCACTGACGCGCGCCAGCAGGTCGGTGGAATCCTCGCCAGCTGCCTTGCGCCGGCCTACCTCCTTCGACAACCGATTGCGGTCACTCTGCAACTCCTGCGTCCGTACCTGAACGGCCTTTCGGCGGGTTTCAAGTTCGGTGAACGCCCCTGTGTCGACAGAAAAACCGCGGCGCGCAAGGCCGCGCACCACGGTGTCGAGTTGCATGCGCAGTATCTTCGGATCGAGCATGGCGTTTAAAGGTTCTTATTTAGGTAAGACGGCCGCAGGCGTGCTGTTCCGCGGGCCATCTTACTGCCTTCGGCCCGATAGCGGCAATAATGCAACCTTTAAGCAGAACCATCACAGGGACACCGCCCGCAGACGGGCAATAAGCGCCTGCAGTGCCGGCTCCGCTGGTGCGCCTTCCCCACGCAACCAGTGCTGTAAATCATGGTCCGAATGCTCAAGAAGCCGTTCAATATCCGCGATCATTGCATGCTCGTCCGGCGACACACCGGCGACGAGACGCGCAAGCAGCAGATCGAGCTCGAGCAATCCACGCCGACAACGCCAGCGCACGCGCGCGAGTGCTAGATCCGCCGTTTTGCGAGCATCTGCCGGATCACAGCGATCGAGCGGGATGGATTCAGTCCTTTTGGGCATACCTCGGCACAGTTCATGATGGTGTGGCAACGGTACAGACGATACGGGTCTTCGAGCGCGTCAAGGCGCTCTCCTGTTCTCTGGTCGCGCGTATCGGCAAGAAACCGGTGCGCCTGCAGGAGCGCCGCCGGTCCGAGGAAACGTTCCGGGTTCCACCAGAACGATGGACACGCTGTAGAGCAGGCGCCACACAAGATGCACTCGTACAGCCCGTTGAGCGTAGCGCGATTTTCTGGCGACTGAAATCGCTCGATTTCTGGCTCCGGGTCATCATTGATAAGCCATGGCCGGATGGTCCTGTACTGGCGGTAGAACGGTGTCATGTCTACCACGAGATCGCGGATAACCGGCAGGCCGGGGAGTGGGCGGATCTCGATCGGATCTGAGAGATCAGAAAGCGGAGTGATGCAAGCGAGCCGGTTACGTCCGTTCACATTCAACGCGTCCGAACCACATACCCCTTCGCGGCAGGAGGCACGGAACGCGAGGGACTCGTCGCGCGCCTTGATGAGGAGAAGCGCCTCAAGCAGCATCACGGGGTGCTCGTCCGCGTCAATGTGAAACTCCTGCAGCCAAGGAGGGGCGCCGGTCTCCGGGTCATATCGATAGATTCGAAAACGCATAGTCAGTAGCTGCGTTCCTTCGGCGGGAAAGGATCAACGGTGAGGGGACGCGTGCGCACGGGTTTATAATCGACCTGCTGTCGGTCACGGTAGAATAGGCTGTGCTTCAGCCATCGCGTGTCATCACGCACCGGGTAGTCAACACGCGAGTGGGCACCACGGCTCTCCGTGCGCGCCGCCGCCGAGGCCACCGTCGCATACGCCACCTCTATCAGGTTCTCAAGCTCAAGGGCCTCGATACGTGCGGTATTGAACACCCTGCTGCGGTCGCTAAGCCGGGCATGCGCGAGGCGCTCGCGCAGTGTGGTTACCCGCGCCTTCCCCTCATCAAGCACCTCTTGCGTCCTGAAAACACCGCAATAACGCTCCATCACGACCCTCAGCTCGTCACCGATCGCCGACACTGGTTCGCCCTCGTCCGTGCGGTCCCATCGCTCGAGCCTCGCGATACCGGGCTCCGCGATCTCCGGTCTAAACGGACGATGATACGGATTGTCGCGTAGGTACTCGATCACGTGCTCACCCGCGGCGTGCCCAAAGACGATGATGTCAAGTAGCGAATTTCCTCCAAGCCGGTTTGCCCCGTGGATCGATACGCACGCGCATTCACCAATGGCATAGAGCCCAAGCTGGGGTTCCTCCGGTCCGTGCCCCACAGGCACCACCACCTGGCCGTGTCGGTTCGTCGGAATGCCGCCCATGAAATAATGTGCGGTCGGGTATACCGGTATCGGGTCCTTTGCCGGGTCTACATGGGCGAAACGGATTGCGGTCTCGCGTATACCCGGGAGGCGCTCCCGGATAAGCGCATCACCCAGTTGATCAAGCTTCAGCAACACATGATCCTTGTTCTTCCCGCATCCACGGCCTTCCTGTACCTCAACGTGGATGGCGCGGCTGACCACATCGCGGCTCGCGAGATCCTTCGCCTTCGGCGCGTACCGTTCCATGAACCGCTCGCCGCGATCATTGATCAGATAACCCCCCTCCCCCCGCGCGCCTTCCGTGATCAGGATACCGATGCCGGCGATTCCGGTAGGATGGAACTGCACGAATTCCATGTCCTGCAGCGGGATACCCGCACGCAGCGCCATCGCCATACCATCCCCGGTATTGACGAGTGCGTTGGTCGATGTGCGGAACATCCTCCCGGCGCCGCCGGTCGCAAGCAAGGTCGTCTTTGCCTCGATGATCAGGGGTTCTCCGGTCTCAATCTCGAGCACGAGCGCACCGAGCGTATAGCCTTCCCGGTCCCTGAGCAGTTCAATTGCGAAATACTCGTTGAAGAAGTGCGTCTTTGCCTTCAGATTCTGCTGATACAGGGCATGCAGGATGGCGTGGCCCGTGCGGTCCGCCGCGGCGCAGGTGCGTGCAGCCTGCTCGCCACCGAAGTTCTGGCTCTGGCCGCCGAAGCGTCTCTGGTAGATCCGCCCGTTATCGAGCCTCGAAAAGGGCACGCCATAGTGCTCAAGCTCGATAACGAGGCGCCCGGCCGCACGGCACATGTACTCGATCGCGTCCTGGTCCCCAAGGTAGTCCCCGCCCTTGACCGTATCGTACATGTGCCAGTGCCAGTGATCTGGAAGCACATTGCCAAGCGCCGCGTTGACACCCCCCTGGGCGGCAACCGTATGCGAGCGTGTTGGAAACACCTTGGAGACTACTGCCACCTGAATGTCCGCGCTTGACACCTGCAGCGCAGCGCGCAATCCGGCCCCGCCGGCACCAATCACGAGACAGTCGAATTGTCTTTTCGGGATCATCATGCTCAGCGCCAGAGGATCCTGAACGCCCAGAGCGCCTGAGCCATGAGGACGCACCCTACCGTGAGCTCAACCAAGAGTCGCACCGCCGCCAACCGTATATAGTCGCGGAATACGCTGCGCAGCCCAATCCACGCATGTCCGAGAAGCCCAAGCGCAAACACGAGCGTCGAGACACGGATCAGGTTTCCCGACCAAAGGGTACGCCATTGCTCGTAGCTTCGGGGAGGAACGAAGGCAAGGCGTACACCAAGAAACAGCAGAAACAGGGCGAGATACAGCGCGGTCAGTCTCTGCAGCATCCACTCGACCGTGCCGGAATGGGCCGACCCAAGATTGCGATCGCTGCTCATACGAAAAGCGCTATGGCGAGCGCGGTGACAGCGGCCAACATGAGGGTGGCATACGCACTCGCGCGCGCGACGCGAAGACCCGCACCGATGTCGAGATCGAGCAGGATATGCCGTATTCCGGCCAATAGGTGGTGCGCAAGCAGCCATACCGCCACGGCAAGCAGGACGCGGCCACCAGGCGATTCCAGCACCTGTCGCCATGCATCAAACGAGCGCTCGTCGTGCAACGACCGGGACAATGCGTAAAGCAGGGCCGGGAAAACAATGGCGAGCAGCACGCCGGTTGCGCGGTGCAGGACTGAAACCACGGCACCCACAGGCAATCGTGAATGCAGCAGACCCTGATCGACCGGGCGCGAACTCATTTTGATAGACCGCAAATTCTCGTCCTACTTGGAATTGGGTTATGATGCAACCTCTAAACTATAGCTATAGCGTGAAATAATCGCCATGCCCAACGATTCCCACATACCCTCGGCTGAATCCAAGGACGCTACAGGCGCTTACGTCGAAGGACCGGGTCGGGACGTCGCGCGAATCGCGGAAGGTGACATCGTTGCGGAACTACACCACCTCTCGCTGCTCCGCGTAACCGGGGTGGATGCCCCATCCTTTCTTCAGGGACAACTCACAAACGACGTAATCTCGACGCAAGGCACCTGTTATGCCGCCTACTGTACTGCCCAGGGGCGCACGCTGGCGCTGTTTCTCGTTGTGCGGGTCGAAAATGGGTTTCTGCTCAAGCTTCGGCATACACTTGCGGCCACCATCGCAAACCGCCTGAGGATGTTTGTCCTGCGCGCGAAGGTAGAGATTGAAGTCGCAGATACACTCTCTCTTACTGGCCTGTACGGACCAGAAGCGCCGACACTCCTTGCTGCGGCGGGACTGCCTCTACCGGCGGAATCAGCGGGGGCAACAGCGGTTGCGAATGCGGTAGTGGTCTTGCGCCGGCCCGGGGCGCATCCACGCTTTGAGATCCTTGCGCCACGAGGTGACGACACCGTGCAGCGGTTGATGGGCTTGGCGCGCCGGGTGGGCTATCGCGCATGGGTATGGCTCGACATCCACAGTGGCCTACCCGATCTTGTGCCCGCAACCTCCGACCTGTTCGTGCCGCAGATGCTCAATATCGATGCACTCCAGGGCATCAGCTTTTCGAAGGGTTGCTATCCGGGGCAGGAGATCGTCGCGCGCACGCACTATCTAGGAAAACTCAAGCAGCGGATGTATCGCGCACGGGTGGCATCGCCTGCACCACTCCACCCCGGGGTTCCCCTCTATGCCCCGAATTTTCTCGGGCAAGCTGCAGGGCACATCGTTGAGGCGGAACTCGCGCCGGACGGGCGTACCGATCTTTTAGCCGTGATCCAGACCGCGAGCGCGCGCCTAAACGCGGTACAGGTCGACACCCCGGACGGACCCCGCCTTCAGTTGGAGTCTTTGCCCTATCCGTTGCCAGCGCCGTCCGGATAGGGGACGAATACGGCGGTAGGGGGATTCCCTGGAACCACCTGGTAGAATATTTCGCCCTTCCGGATCATGCCAAGGGTGGTGCGCGCCTCCGCCTGCGCCGAGGAGAGCCCATGACGCTTGAGGTCCGCTACCTGCGCCGCAAGCGCCGTGTTGCGCGCCACGCGCCGCACGTTTCGCGCCTCCGCTACGGCGATCCGGCGATGCAGACGCCAGACCGACAAGACACTGCCGCGACCGATCCAAAGGTCATACTGTAACACCGCAAGAGCAGTGATGATCGCGTACAGGGCCAACCGTTGTATCCTCGATGTCATGAACCCCCGTCGGCAGCTATCACCGCGCAAACGCGGAGCGGCCAGCATAACGGGCATTATCCCCCTCACGCTCGGCGATGCGCAACAACCGGTTGTACTTCGCGACACGCTCCGACCGCGATACGGAGCCAGTCTTGATCTGCCCAGCACCGGTCGCAACGGCAAGGTCCGCGATGATCGGGTCCTCGGTCTCTCCGGATCGGTGAGACAGTACCGCGCGGTAACCTGCAGCCTTCGCGGTCCGGATCGCCGCAAGGGTTTCCGTGAGCGTCCCAATCTGGTTCGGTTTGATCAGGATCGCGTTCGCAACCCCTTCGCGGATACCACGGGCAAGCAGGGCCTGATTGGTCACGAACAGATCATCCCCTACCAGCTGGATGCGCCCCCCCAGCGTGCGGGTCAGCAGCTGCCACCCGGACCAGTCGTTCTGGTCCATCACATCTTCCAACGTGATCAGCGGATATCGCTCCACCCACCGGGAGAACACTTCGACAAATTCGGCGGATGACAAGACCCTGCCCTCCGACTGCAACGTGTAGCGTCCGTTCCGGTAGAGCTCCGAACTCGCGGCGTCGACCGCGAGGAATATATCCCGCCCAGCCTCGTAGCCCGCGTCCTTGATTGCTTCGAGAATCACACGTAGCGCAGCCTCGTTCGACTCGAGATCGGGGGCAAATCCGCCCTCATCCCCAACCCCGGTCTTGAGTCCTTGCGCGGCAAGGCGTCGCTTGAGGGCGTGAAACACTTCGCAGCCGAAGCGCAGTGCCTCAGCGAAATCCGGTGCACCAGCGGGCACGATCATGAACTCCTGGATGTCGATATTGTTGTCCGCATGCACACCGCCGTTCACGATGTTCATCATCGGCACAGGCAGCGTGAACGGGCCATCGCCCCCGAGATATCGGTAAAGAGGCAGCTTCTGCGCCGCCGCGGCCGCCCGCGCTGCCGCGAGCGATACAGCAAGCACAGCATTCGCGCCGAGGCGTGACTTGTCCGGGGTGCCGTCAAGGTTGATCATCGTGCGATCAAGCCCTTCCTGATCTTCCACATCACGGCCCCCCAGCACCTCCCGGATCTCCCCCATGACATGAGCGCAGGCCCTGAGCACACCCTTGCCACCATAGCGCGAGGGATCAAGATCCCGCAGCTCAATCGCTTCACGCTCACCTGTAGAGGCGCCGGATGGCACCGAGGCGCGGCCGCTGGCACCTCCTGATAGTGTCACCTCGGCCTCTACAGTGGGGTTGCCGCGTGAATCGATAATCTCGCGCGCGCGCACATCAGCGATCTTGGTCATCTCTAACCTTGCTGAAATCACATTTTCAAAGTTGTAGGGAAGACAGCGTCCTGTTTTATCCGGCGAGGTCCTGTTCCACAAAACCACGCCCTTTTACACTCCGGTCGAGCTCGACAAGCAGCGACAAAAGCACTTCGAGACGGTCGAGTGGCCACGCATTAGGCCCGTCACTCAACGCTCTCTCGGGATCCGGATGGGTCTCCATGAAGAGCCCGGAGATCCCGCTCGCCACCGCCGCGCGGGCCAGCACCGGGATGTGCTCGCGCTGGCCGCCGGAACGGTTTCCCTGGCCCCCCGGCAGCTGCACCGAGTGCGTAGCATCAAACACAACCGGGCATCCTGTATTCCGCATAATTGCGAGGGATCGCATGTCAGAAACGAGATTGTTGTAACCAAAGGAAGTGCCCCGCTCGCATACCAGGATACGTCCGGAACCCCCAGCGGCCACCGCCTTCTCAACTACGTTCTTCATGTCCCCCGGCGCGAGGAACGGCCCCTTCTTGATATTGACCGGGCGTCCGCTCGCGGCAGCGGCGGCGATCAGGTCAGTCTGGCGGCAGAGGAATGCCGGTGTCTGCAACACGTCTACGGTGGCTGCGACCTCGGGGATCTCCCCGAGGTCGTGGATATCCGTAAGGACCGGGACACCGATTGCGCCGCGCACCTCGTCAAGGATCTTGAGGCCCGCCTCCATTCCCAGACCGCGGAATGACTGGTGCGAACTCCGATTGGCCTTGTCAAACGACGATTTGTAGATAAACGACATGCCAAGCCTCGAGGTGATCTCCTTGAGGCGCCCCGCGGTATCAAACGCAAGCTCGCGCGACTCGATGACACACGGACCCGCAATCAGGAATAGTGGCTGATTAAGGCCCGCCTTGAAGCCACAGAGGTCAATGACATCTGCGGGCACGGTCACGAAACTGGCCGCCCTTCTGTTCGCACGACTGCCTTTTCTCCGGCGTACACACGGGCTGCACGAATATAGCTCGTGAACAACGGATGCCCGTCACGCGGCGTTGACGTGAACTCCGGATGGAACTGGACGCCGACAAACCATGGATGGTTCTCAAGCTCCACAACCTCCACCAGGTTTCCGTCCGCGGACACCCCTGCGATCACGAGCCCGAATTTCTCGAGTTCCATCCGGTACTGATTGTTGAATTCGTAGCGGTGACGGTGGCGCTCCATGACCAGGTCGTTGCCATAGGCGACATGCAAGCGCGTCCCTCTGCGCAGGCGACAGGGCTGGGCACCGAGCCGCATCGTTCCACCGAGATCGGTCGCTTCCGTCCTGAGCTGCCGCTGTCCCGCCGGGTCGCGCCATTCACTGATCAGCGCGATCACTGGGTGTGGCGAATCCCGGTTGAACTCCGTGCTGTGCGCACCTTCGAGCATGGCCTCGTGGCGCGCGAACTCGATGACCGCAAGCTGCATTCCAAGACAGATACCGAGATACGGTATCCCGTTTGTGCGCGCGTACTCGATCGCCTTGATCTTCCCTTCCACGCCACGCTCGCCGAAGCCGCCAGGCACGAGAATACCATCCACATCTTCAAGACAACCCATGCCCTCGCGCTCCACGGTTTCCGAGTCCACGTAATGGATCATCACCCGCGTGCGGGTCTGTATACCGGCGTGCACCAAGGCCTCCGACAACGATTTGTAGGACTCTGTCAGGTGAACATATTTTCCGACCAGCGCGATGCGCACCGACCCAAGTGGGTTCCCTCGCGCCGCGACCACTTCGCGCCACTCTGACAGATCAGCCGCTGGTGCCGAAAGACCGAGTTTTTCGATCACGATGTCGTCCAGACCCTGTTCATGCAGCAACATCGGTATCTTGTAAATATCATCGACATCCACGGCTGCGATCACGCCGCGCACCGGCACATTCGTGAATAGCGCGATTTTGCGCCGCTCCTCGTCCGGGAGGTTCCGGTCAACGCGGCACAGAAGCACGTCCGGCTGGATGCCGATGCCACGCAACTCCTTTACCGAATGCTGGGTTGGTTTTGTCTTGATCTCTCCGGAAACAGTGATATACGGAACCAGCGTGAGATGCATGTATGCGACGTTGCCGACACCGAGTTCGACACCCATCTGCCGTATGGCCTCGAGAAACGGCAGGCTCTCAATGTCGCCCACGGTTCCACCGATCTCGACCATGGCGATATCAGCCCCCTCAGCACCACTGTGCACACACGCCTTGATCTCGTCGGTGATGTGCGGAATGACTTGGACCGTGCCTCCGAGATAGTCGCCCCGACGTTCTTTCCGGATCACATTCTCGTAAATCTTTCCAGTGGTGAAGTTGTTATTCTTCCCCATCGTCGTACGAACGAAACGCTCATAATGACCGAGATCAAGATCGGTCTCCGCCCCGTCATGTGTCACGTACACCTCGCCGTGCTGATACGGACTCATCGTTCCGGGATCAACATTGATGTAGGGGTCGAGCTTGAGCAGGGTGATCCTGAAACCACGCGCCTCGAGGATGGCGCCGAGTGACGCGGCGGCGATACCCTTGCCCAGCGAGGAGACCACGCCGCCTGTAATGAAGATAAATTTCGTCATCGCGCCCGTTTTGTCCGGGTTGCCGGATCGATACAAACGGGAGGACAAAGTACCAGACAGCGCCACTTTTCACAACCAATTTCGGTAGGCTTTTGGTCAGCAGAACTTCTAGGCAAGCGGCTCGATGTGAATTACGGTGCCACGCTCGTCGTTGTTTGCGGCGTACGGTGCGCATACCCACAAATCACCCACTGCGGCAAGATCCTCGCCGGCAAAAAGGAGTGGCAGCCGACCGCGTTCCCATGGCGGAACACCCCGGTCCTGCAGCAGCTTTTTCAATCGCCGGCGGTGGCCGCCAGGCGGAATCCGACAGATCTCCCCGCCTCGCCTCAGGCGCACCTCCACCTGCGATGCACGTGCGCATGCGACCCCACGCCCGGTCTCCGGGGAAGGAACGAGCATAAGGCCCAAGGCCGGCACTCGAAGCGGCGCGGACAAATCCCACATTAGCGGGATAAAATGGTCGACTCGCCGGGACGTAACGTGATACAGCAAACCACGGTAGCGACGAAGGTCGGCTCCCGGCCAGGAGATTCTGGCCGAAGCCGGTTCCTTGCCCACCCAATGCACGAGGCGATCAAGCTGTCGCGTGTCGCACCCTACCCCACCCCGAACAAGCCAACGGCGAAGCAGGTTGGCGAGCCTCGGTACAGACAGACCGTGCAATGCCTCGAGACGTAGCGCCACAACGCCTGGAACCGCGCAACGCGCAAGATCCTCGTCAGCTACCTCTTCAAGCAGCGCGCGCGCGGAAGCGGCATGCCGCGCTCCGCGCGCAAGCGCTGCAGGCGCTGCAGGCCATCGCTCCATAATGAGTGGCATCACCCGATGGCGCAAAAAATTGCGGCTGTAACGGCAGTCCTGGTTGCTGGGATCCTCGACCCAGGCAAGCCCGCGCCCGAGCGCGTAACGCGTGAGCT
This sequence comes from Pseudomonadota bacterium, assembly GCA_021777335.1. Taxonomy (GTDB): domain Bacteria; phylum Pseudomonadota; class Gammaproteobacteria; order Acidiferrobacterales; family Acidiferrobacteraceae; genus JAJYDT01. The sequence continues at coordinate 26,192 of JAJYDT010000010.1, forward strand.
CAGAACCTGGAACATCGAGCAGGGGGCGCACCAGCTGCCCACGCCCAAACGGAACTGATCGAGGAACAGCGGACATTCCACCGAGCCCGGCACCCCTGAGAAGCTGGAGCAGCACCGTCTCTGCCTGATCGTTCTCGTGATGCGCCGTCAGCAGAACCTCTTTGTCGGAAAGCATCTCGCGCAACCTGTCATAACGCTCCATGCGTGCCGCAGCCTCTGGGCCGAGACCGAGGTGGCCTGCAACGGTAACCCTGACGATCGTGCATTCAACACCAAGCTGCGCGCAGACAGCGGCGCAGTGCTGTGCCCAGTCATCTGCGGATACATGGAGACCATGATGGATATGAATCGCGCGGACGGTCTGCGGCCCAGCGCCCGGGGTGCTTGTCAACGCGTGTAACAACGCGAACGAATCCACACCACCGCTGAACGCCACCGCAAAACGACTATCCCGTGGAAGGTTCAATTCGCCAAACAGAACACGCTCTAGCAGCTGCGGAGAAAAAACCTCACGCCTCTTCAAACTGGCCATATTCCATCAGCCGCCGATAGCGCCGCTCGACCAGCTCGTCGACCGGGATCGCAAGCAGTGTCGTGAACAAGGTCTCGATGGCAACCTTGAGCGCCTGACATGCACCATCGACATCCCGGTGTGCGCCCCCAAGAGGCTCGGGGACGATCCCGTCGATGATTCCGAGTGCCTTCAGGCTGTCGGCCGTGATTCCCATAGCCTCAGCCGCGAGCGGCGCCTTGTCTGTAGACTTCCATAGAATCGACGCACATCCTTCGGGTGAAATTACGGAATAGGTCGAATACTGAAGCATCAGCGTCCGGTCAGCGACACCGATCGCGAGCGCTCCCCCCGAACCTCCTTCGCCAATGATGGTCGCAATGATGGGCACACGCAGACGTGACATCTCGTAGAGATTGCGCGCGATTGCCTCGCTCTGGCCACGTTCCTCTGCGCCTACTCCGGGATACGCGCCTGGTGTGTCAATAAACGTGAGGATTGGCAAATTGAAACGCTCCGCAAGTTTCATGATCCGGAGTGCCTTCCGGTATCCCTCGGGGCGGGGCATGCCGAAATTGCGGCGCACTTTCTCACGCGTATCACGGCCCTTCTGGTGACCAATCACTGCCACTGGCCTGTCCATAAACCGCGCGATGCCCGCAACAATTGCGGGGTCATCAGCGAAGCTGCGATCACCATGCAGCTCCTCGAAATCCCTGCAGACCCGCCCCACGTAATCAAGCGTATAGGGTCGCAACGGATGACGCGCGAGCTGTGCGACCTGCCAGGGCGTCAACGAGGAAAAAACAGACTCGGTCAGCTTCCGGCTCTTTGTGCGCAGCCTTGCGATCTCCTCCTTGATATTAAGCTCGCCGTTCGACTCAAGGTAGCGAAGAGATTCGATCTTCGACTCAAGATCGGCGATTGATTGCTCAAAATCCAGAAAATTCTGGTTCATAGAACGAACGATGGCCGATTAATCGGAATAGATCAAGTGCACATGGCCGTCCCCAGCGATCTTGGAAAGCCTGCGGATCACGGTATCCGTTGGATCAATGCGCCACTCCTCTCCAAAGGCGATCTCGGCCTCCGCATCCTGCCGCCGGTAACTCACAACGACCTGACATCGGCCCGGTCTCGGATTGAGCGCGTCCTTGAGCTCCTGCACAATACCGGTCTCTGCGGCGGCGCGCTCGTCGAGCTCAATCACGAGTCGGCGTGCAAAACGGATACGCGCCTCGGCCATGCTGTAGATCTCCTCCGCCGACATCCGAAACCCTCCGGAGTACTCATCTACGCTGACCGTACCCTTGACCACCAGCAGGTCATCCTTGACAAGGAGCTCCCGTTTCTCCTGATACATCTCGGAAAATACGGCAAGCTCGATGCGGCCGGTGCGATCATCCAGAGTAACAAACGCCATGCGGTCACCTCGGCGCGTCACCAGGGTGCGAACCGCAGCCACGAGGCCAGCAATAATGATCACCTCGCTTTCTGAAGGTCTGATCTCCGCGATCGACGAATCCACGATATTCCGGAGCTCCATCTCATACGGCTCGATCGGATGACCGGTGAGGTACAGACCAAGCGTCTGTTTCTCGCCCGACAGTCGTTCCTCCTTGCTCCATTCCGGGACGTTCGCCTCGGGTATGCCGGAACCGGACTCAACCCTGCCAAAAAGGTCTTCCTGGCCTGCGCCTGCATCGCGCGCATGGCGACCCGCAGCTAGCAGTGCGGTATCGAGACCCGCGAGCAGGGCTGCACGATGACTGCCGACAGAATCCATGGCGCCCGCCTTGATCAGGCATTCTATCGTACGCCGGTTGACCTTCCTCAGATCGACCCGTCGGCAGAAATCTAGCAAGTCGGCGAATGGGGTTACACCGCGCGCAGTCAGTATCGCTTCAATCGCGGATGCACCGAGCCCCTTGATCGCCCCGAGACCATAAAGGATCGTATGCTTGTCGAGGGGAGCGAATTCATACGCACAGAGATTGACATCCGGAGGGCGTAGATTCAGCTTCATGTCGCGACACTCAGCGATCATTGTGACGATTTTGTCCGTGTTATCCATATCCGCCGACAGCACTGCGGCCATGAACGCCGCGGGATAGTGGGCCTTGAGCCAGGCTGTCTGGTACGCAACGAGCGCGTATGCAGCCGAGTGGGAGCGGTTGAAACCGTATCCCGCGAATTTCTCGATGAGATTGAATATTTGTGCCGCCAATTTCCCGCTGTAGCCGCGGGCGCAGGCGCCGCTGATGAACCCCTCACGCTGTTGTGCCATTTCCTCTGGCTTCTTCTTGCCCATGGCACGTCGCAACAGGTCCGCACGTCCGAGCGTATAGCCGGCTAGAACCTGCGCAATCTGCATTGCCTGTTCCTGATACAGAATCACGCCATACGTCGGCTTCAGAATCGGTTCGAGCACCGGATGCGGATACTCGATCCGTATCCTCTTATGCTTGCGCTCGATGAAATCATCAACCATTCCCGACTGCAACGGCCCAGGACGGAACAACGCCACCAGCGCCACGATCTCCTCAAATGTGTCCGGCTGCAGCCTCAGGATAAGATCTTTCATACCGCGCGATTCCAGCTGGAACATCGCCGTGGTATGACACGATTTAAGCAGGGCAAAGGTAGCTGGGTCGTCGACCGGAAGCTGTTCCATCACAAGTGCCGCTTCGCCCCTATGGGCGCATTCCGAGTTGATGAACTTGAGCGCCTTGTTGATGATAGTAAGCGTGCGCAAACCCAGAAAGTCGAACTTGACGAGCCCCAGGCTCTCCACATCATCCTTGTCAAGCTGGGTCACCATCTGCTTTGCTCCGGGCTCGCAGTACAGTGGCATGAAATCTGTGAGGTCTGTTGGCGCAATCACCACCCCGCCCGCATGCTTTCCGGCGTTGCGTGAAAGACCCTCGAGGCGCTTGGCAATGTCGAGCAAGGCGCGCACGTCCTCTTCGGTTTCGTACCGCTCCTTGAGCTGAGGCTCCTGCTCAATCGCACGATCAAGCGTGATCCCAAGTTCCGCCGGGATGAGCTTGGCAAGTTTATCCACGTATCCATAGGGGTGGCCGAGCACGCGGCCGACGTCGCGTACAACAGCCTTCGCCATCATGGTGCCATACGTGATGATCTGAGACACCTTGTTCTTGCCATATCGCTGCGTGACATACTCAATGACACGGTCGCGTCCTTCCATGCAGAAATCCACATCGAAGTCCGGAAGCGACACGCGCTCCGGATTCAGGAACCGCTCGAACAGGAGCGCATGGCGGATAGGGTCAAGTTCGGTGATCCCGAGCGCGAATGCAACGAGCGACCCGGCCCCAGATCCTCTCCCGGGACCCACCGGAACATCATTGCTCTTGGCCCATGCGATGAAGTCAGCAACAATGAGAAAATACCCGGGAAACCCCATCTTGTTGATGACCGAAAGCTCGACGTCAAGCCGGTGCCGATAAGGATCACGCTCAGCAGAGGGAACACTGCACGCATCAAGGCGCGCGGCGAGACCGCCCTCGCTCTGTTGCTGGAGCACACGCGCGACATCCATGCCTTCCGGTACCGGGAACTCAGGAAGGTGATACTGATCGAACTCCAGACGGAAGTTGCACCGCTTTGCGATTTCGACCGTATTCTCAAGCGCGCTTGGGATATCATGGAAGAGCGCCGTCATCTCTTCGGAAGAGCGGAAATACTGCTGGTGCGTAAAGCGCTTCGGTCTGCGTGCGTCCGTCAGCACATGACCTTCATGAATGCAGACACGTATCTCGTGGGCATCGAAATCCGTCTGGTCTAAAAAATGCACATGATTGGTCGCGACGACCGGCACCTGCATCCGGTCCGCGAGCCGCAACGCCTCCTGGTTATACTCCTCCTGGAATGGTTGTCCCGTACGCTGGAGCTCGAGATAGTATCGCCCGGGAAACAGGCCCTGATACTGTCTCACGAGCTCTTCGGCGCGTTGCGCACGGGACGAGAGAAGCGCCATGCCCACATCCCCCTGATCAGCGCCCGATAATGCGATAAGGCCTCCGGTTGCGCCTTCGAGCCATTCTAGGGCGATGCATGCCCGGCCCCGCACCTGTCCCTCGACGTATGCCCGCGTGAGCAGCCTGCTCAGGTTTCGGTATCCCGAGAGGTCCTGACAGAGGAGCACCATCCGGAACGTCTTGTCCCCTTCGCCGTCCGCAACCACGCGGACATCTGCACCGATGATCGGCTTGATCCCGGCAGCCACCGCCGCCCGGTAGAACTTGACCATTGCAAAGAGATTGCCGAGATCAGTGACAGCGACGGCAGGCATGCTCAGCTCGCGAGCGCGCGTCATCAATTCGTCGAGGCGGACAATGCCGTCCGCAAGAGAGAACTCCGAATGAACATGCAGATGAATGAATGTCTGTTTCATAGTCAGCGCTCTGGCCCCTTGACCTCTCTCCACTCCGCATCCGTACCATTGTCCCGGAGCTGAAACGATACGCCCATGGCGCGCCGCACAGGCTCGAAACTGCGACGGTGAATCGGACAGGGTCCGTATTTCCTGAGCGCGTCGACGTGAGACCGGGTTCCGTAACCTTTATGGCTCTGGAAACCATAGACCGGATAACGCTCGTGCCACTCGCACATTTCGAGGTCCCGCGCGACCTTGGCGAGAATCGAGGCCGCGGAGATCTCGGGTACCAGCGCGTCACCGTGGATGATGGCACGCACGGGACAGGTGAGCGCCGGACAGTGCGTCCCATCGACGAGCGCAAGCACGGGCAGCCGTGGCAATGCATCAACCGCGCGCTTCATGGCAAGCAGCGCCGCCTGCAAAATATTGAGCCGGTCGATTTCCTCGACATCGGCCCGTCCGAGTGCCCAACATACTGCGACCTGCTTGATCTCTGCCGCGAGCATGGTACGCCGCGGGGCCGACAGGGTCTTCGAGTCGGCGACCCCCGCGACCGGCCGCTTGCAGTGCAGTATAACAGCCGCCGCCAACACCGGACCCGCAAGGGGGCCCACGCCGGCTTCATCGATACCAGCGACAAGACGCGCCATACGCATGCCCTACCCTCTGTTCTTTAGCAGGCCGGCAATGGCATCGGCTGCCCGCTGGGTCGCACCACGGCGGAGCCGCTTATGCATCGCGAGATAGGTCCTGAGCAGACTCCGGGCATCGGACGATCCACGCTCAAGCTGTTTTTCGATCGCGGCCCCCAAAAGTTCTGGACGGGCCTGTTTCTGCATCAGTTCCGGCACGAGCAACCTGCCCGCCAGATGGTTTGGCAACGCATACATCGTGACGTGTGACAACAAACGAATCAAGAGCGCGCTAACAGGCGATACCTTGTAGGTAACCACCATCGGACGCTTGAGCAGTGCCGCCTCCAGGGTAGCTGTCCCCGAGGCAACCAGTACCGCATCGGAGGCAGCCATAACCTCCCGTGAATGCCCCGAAAAGCGCGTGATTGGCACGTCCCACGCATCGGCGCGCTTTATTGCTTCCTCGAACAGCAGACGCCCCGGGCGGCTCACAAACGGAATCGCGAAGTGCATGTCCGGGTGCCGCACATAGAGCCACTGGGCCGTAAGGACAAACAGATCGGAATGCGCCTTGAGCTCGCTCTCACGGCTGCCGGGAAGAAGCGCAATGATGGTCCGGTCCTCCGGCAGACGCAACATACGCCGGTATCCGGGCTGATCAATCTCGAAATCGATCTCATCGGCCATGGGGTGGCCAACGTAACGAACCGGGACGCCCTTTCCGTGATAGTACTTCGCCTCAAACGGAAACAACGTGAGCATCAGATCCACCGCCTGCCGAATCTTTGCAATCCGGTAACCGCGCCACGCCCACACGGTCGGGCTTACATAGTGGACCACCGGAACCCCGATGCGCCGGAGCACCGTCTCGATGCGGATATTGAAATCCGGGGCATCGATACCAATGAAGAGATCCGGAGGGTGGCTCCGAAAATGGTTTATCAAGTCGCGACGGATCTGACTGATCTCCGAATAACGGGCAAGCGCCTCAGAGATCCCTACGACCGATAGCCGTTCCATGGGGAACAGGGATACGCACCCGAGCGCAGCCATGCGCGCTCCGCAGATGCCCTCGAACCGGCTATCCGGGAACCTCTCGCGGAGCGCCTTGATCAGGTCCGCGCCCAGGATGTCACCAGACACCTCTCCCGCCACCACACCGATACGCATGAAAACCCTGTATTAGCGGATGATCCCCCGCTCGGTCGTGCCAATGAAGTCTGCAAATGCCGCGACCTCGCGGCATTCGCGCATTTGCTGCAGTTGCTCAATCGCCTCCTCAAGACGCAGGCCTGACCGATAGGTGAGCCTATAGGCTTTTCGCAGCGCACTGATGGCTTCCACGGAAAACCCCCGCCGCTTAAGGCCGGTCAGATTGATCCCATGGGGCTTTGCGGTATTGCCCGAGGCCAGTATGAATGGGGGCACATCCTTGAAACTGACCGTACCGATCGCCGTCATGGCATGGGCCCCTAGTCGACAGAACTGATGCATGCCCGTGAAACCGCCGAGCACCGCGTAATCGTCGACCGTCACGTGGCCCGCAAGACTCGCACAGTTTGCAAATATGGTGTGGTTCCCGACGTGACAATCGTGCGCGATATGGACATAGGCCATGAACAGGTTATCGCAGCCAATGCGTGTTACGGAGCCACCGCCGGCTGTACCGCGACTCATCGTACAGTATTCACGGATGATGTTCCGGTCACCAATCTCAAGAGAGGAGTGCTCACCCCGATACTTGAGGTCCTGAGGGACCTCCCCAAGCGACGAGAACTGGTAAATGCGGTTGTCGGAGCCGATGCGTGCAGGCCCGTTGATCACGACGTGTGGGCCGACCCAGGTGCCGGAGCCGATCTCCACCTCCGGACCAATTACGGAGAATGCCCCAATATGCACGTCTTCCGCGATCCTGGCCGACGGATCGACGAGCGCGTGCGGATGAATCATGCGAGCTTCCTGTAGGTGCACATAAGTTCTGCGGAACAACAAAGCTTGTCATCGACGTGCGCGCTTGTACTGAAACGCCATATGCCCTGCATTTTGCGTTCGAGTGTCACGTTTATCCGCAGCTGGTCCCCGGGCTCCACAGGATGTTTGAATCTGGCCTTGTCTATGCCGACAAAAAAGTACACCGCGTCCTTGCCTGGCAGTTCCCCCATCGTCTTGAACGAAAGCACCGCGCACGCCTGTGCCATGGCTTCAACTACCAGCACGCCAGGCATTACTGGAAAATGAGGAAAATGGCCTTGAAAAAATGGCTCGTTGATCGTGACGTTCTTTATCGCCGTAAGCGACTTCCCGTCTACATAATCCAGGACACGGTCAATCAGCAGAAACGGGTAACGGTGTGGCAGATGCTGCAAGACCTCGTGGATATCGAGCTTATTCAAAATGTTCTCCCGGTAACATCTGTTTTATCTTTTCCTCAATCTTCATGAGCCTGCGTACCACCTGATCCAGCTGGCGGAACCGGACCGCATTCTTCCGCCATTCAGTGACTGGCCGGGCGGACATCGTCGACGAATAGATGCCCGGCTCGGTGATGGAACCGGTAACGGAGGTCTTACCCATGATGGTGACATCGTCGGCAATTGCGAGATGTCCGCCAATGCCTGCTCCTCCCCCAATCATGCACCGCTTGCCGATATGCGCGCTTCCAGCAATTCCAACACACCCGGCGACAGCGGAATGTGCGCCGATGTGCACGTTGTGCCCAACCTGAATAAGGTTATCAAGCTTCACACCATCCTCGATGACGGTGTCACCCAGTGCACCGCGATCGATGCTGGTGTTGGATCCGACTTCCACGTCGTTACCAATGATCACGCGCCCGATCTGTGCGATCTTGACCCAAGCCGCGCCGTCGCGCGCGTAGCCGAACCCATCGCTGCCGATGACTGCGCCGGGGTGGATGATGCAGCGCTCGCCGATCACGCAGCCTGCGAGGACGGTGACCCGCGCGACCAGACGGGTGTGGGCACTGATGGTGGTGCCTGAACCCACGTAGCAACCCGGCCCGACCGTCACGTGTTCGCCAATAACAGCGCCTGGATCGAGGATCGCCAGAGGCCCAATCCACGCGGTTGGCGCCACGCAGGCACCGGGTGCCACCACGGCCGACGGATGGACGCCGCATCCCGGTAACTGTTCTGGCCGAAGCGCGTGCGCGGCACGGGCGAACCCAAGCCGCGGGTTATCCATGATCAGGGTGGTCCCTGAAAATGCATCAGCATCCTTCTGTGTCAATATGACCGCGCCGGCACGCGTCTGCCCCAGCTGCCGAAGGTACTTAGGCTCCGCCACATAGGCGAGATCGTTCGGGCCCGCGGTGTCAAGAGGCGCAAGCCCCTTAATGCGCAACGCTTCATCGCCGCGCGCGACGGCACCAATGCAACGCGCAAGATCCCCCACAGTCACCGATAATATCGGTTGATCGCTCATCGGGTTGCCATTGGGGCTCGGACCGCCCCCTCCCTCACAACGTCGTCACTGGAAGAGCGTGCCCAGCGTGAATTGTAGAACCCGCGTGCTGTCACCGGGTTGCGCGTTAACGGCGTGCGCAAGGCTGATGCTAAGCGGTGCAATCGGTGAGAACCAGTTAAACGCTACACCGACGGAGTACCGCACCTGACCCAGAGCAATGGGCTGACCCGGCCCATATACTTGACCTGAGTCCACAAACACGCTGAAGCGCATGGAACGATTGTGGGCGGACGTCCCCGGAACGGGAAACAGATATTCCACGCTTGCCAGCACCTCCTTGTTGCCCCCGATTGGATAATAGGGGGGTAAGACGTCTTTCGGGCCAAGCGTACGCGCCTGGTATCCGCGGACGGAATCGCTGCCACCCGCAAAAAAGTTTTCGAAGAACGGCAGCCCATTCGTCCCTCCGTAGCCGTTTCCGTACGCGAGCTGCCCATCCACCTTCACCGTCGTGCGCCGACTTACAGGATAATACAGGTCTGCGAGATAGGCGAGCTTGTAGTATCGGAGGCCACCCGGCAGCGCGACCTCACCGGAAATACTCTGGTAAGTGCCCTTGGTCGGGAAAATCGCATTGTTGAGGGTATCCCGAGTCCACCCCACGTTTGCCTTGATAACCCGGTTCGACGACCCGTACTGGTTAACAAAGAGCTGAGCCACCTCGGGGCTCGCGTTCGTGACTGAGATCTGAACCAGCTCATACGCCAGACCAACGCTGAGGGTGCGGTTCTCGCTGATCGGGATCCCGTAATTGACACCGGCGCCCTCGGTTCCCGAGCTATAAGCACCGATGTTCGCTGCAATCCCATTGAACGTGCTCGAAAACACGTTGAAAGTGCGGCTGATCCCACTCCGGGTATAGTATGGGTTCGTGTAACTCAGGTTGTAGTATCGGTCGACAAAGCTGTTGTTGGCACTGAGCGAGATCGATTTTCCAGTCCCGAACAGGTTCTGGTAGCTGATGCTGCCGTTAAGCAGCGGACCGTAAAGATCCGAGTAGCCGACCCCGATCAGAAAACTCCCGGTCGGGCGCTCCTTCACGTGGACATGAACATCCACCTCATCGGGATGACCGGGCACACGGCGCGTGTTCACCGTGACGCGATTGAAAAACCCGAGCCGCTTCAGACGCTCCACCGAACGCCGGATCTGCTTGCTCGAAAACACACCGCCCTCGAACTGCCGCATCTCACGGCGCAACACGTAATCGCGCGTGCTCGTGTTTCCAATGAACTTGATCTTGCGGACATAAACCCTTGGGCCCGGGTTGATCACGATGCGAAAAGACACTTCGTGCGTCGCGCGATCGACCTTCGGCACCGCGCTTGCCTTCGCAAAGGCGTATCCTTTGTCGCCGAGCAGATCCATGATGCGCTTCGTGCTGTCTGTAACCTGCTGCCTCGAGAAATAGGCCCCAGGCTTGATTGAAACCAGCTTATCGAGCGTTGCCTGCGGTATCGGGAACTTCCCGACAAGACTATACGACGAAACGCGGTAGCGGTGGCCTTGGGTAACGTTGATGGTGATGTAGATCGACTCTTTGTCAGGCGTGATCGACACCTGGGTGGAATCGATCGCGAACTCAAGGTACCCGCGATCCTCGTAATAGCTGCGAAGCTTTTCAAGATCTCCTCGCAGCTTCTGCTTCGAATACTGGTCATTTTTCGTGAAGAAACTGAAGATGTCTGGTGTCCCCAGCGTGAAACGTTTCAGAAGCTTCTTCTGTTTGAACGCGCTATTACCCACGATGGTAATCTGCTGGATCTTCGCGACCTTGCCTTCTGCTACCACGATGTTTACGGAAACACGGTTTCTCGGAAGCTTGGTGATGGTGGGGGTGATCCGGACCCCGTAATACCCTCTCGCAAAATATTGGTTTCTCATCTGATGTTGCATCAGATCGAACATTGAGCGTTTGAATACTCGCCCTCTAGACAATCCGATCTGGGCAAGCGCCTTTTTCAGCACTTTTTTTCCGATCTCCTTTGCGCCCGTGATTTTTATACTGGCGATCGATGGCCGCTCGCGGACAACAACGATGAGATCATTGCCCTGACGTTCGAGCCGCACATCCTGGAAAAACCCTGTCTTAAAAAGTGCCTTGATCGCCTTCTGCATGCGCGCCGGCGTCAGCTTTTCGCCTATGCTGACAGGTAGATCATTGAATACCGTTCCCTTCGATATCCTCTGTAGTCCTTCGACACGGATCTTTTGAACGACAAATGACTGTGTTGCGTGGGCCGCAGGCAACAACAAAAGACAAACGACCAGCGCTGCAAGGAATTTCCGCATTAAGAGTGTGGCCGTAGTTATTGGAGAATTCTCACAAAATCATTGTAAAACGCCAACACCATGAGCCCCAGTAACAGGAGGATGCCCACCCTCTGCCCCCATCCCACGATGCGTTCTGAAACCGGCCCCCCCTTCAGTGCCTCAATGAAATAGAACAGGAGATGGCCCCCGTCGAGTACAGGCACCGGCATCAGATTCAGCACGCCAAGGCTCACGCTGACTACCGCGAGGAATGTCAGGAAGCTCGCAAGCCCAAGCTGCACTGAGTAACCGGCGTACTGCGCGATAGTGATTGGCCCACTGATGTTCTTGGGTGACACCCGCAGCAGTACCATCTTGTAAAGCATCTCGACAGTCAAGGCCGACATTGCCCACGTGTTTTCCCAGGCGCCGCCGAGCGCCGCGATAGGTCCAAGCCGAACCGTGGTCCGCAGCGAGTTGGGTATGTGTGGAAAGCGCACCATCGCGTCGATGCGTCCGATCAACCGGTTTCGCACATGCACCGACTTGGGCGTCACAATGATCATCAGCGTCTTTCCATCGCGGTCCACCTGAAGGTGAAGCGTGCGATTCGGCATCGCGCTGATATCGTGTACGAGTTCCTGCCAGGTGTGAATGGGCTGTCCCTGAACTGCGACCACACGGTCCCCGGGGCGCAATCCCGCCCTGGCCGCCGGCCCGTTCTTGATCACGGCGCCGATGACCGGTTGTATCTTCGGAAGGTAGCCATAAAGCCCGATCGTCCGCTCAAACCGTCCGCTGCTGATGTCCCGCGCTGACACACCACGGAAGCTTAAGCGTCTTACCCGGATTTGCCCTTGGGGGTTACGCACCTTAATGCGGACTGTATCGTGCTGGAGCGCCTCCTGGAGCAACATCAGCCGGGGCTGATCCCAGCTCAGGACACGCTTGCCGTCAATCCTCAGCATCACGTCGCCCACGCGGAACCCAGCTTTGGCCGCGGGCGACCCGGGAACCACCCTGCCCACCACAGGCACGATGCCGGGTACTCCGAGCACCAGGACAAACCAGTAGGCAAGGAATGCGAACAGAAAATTGAACATCGGGCCCGCAGCGACAATGGCTGCCCGCTTTGGAAGGGGCTGGCGGTTGAAGGCACGATGAAGCTCACCGGGAGGTACCTCACCCTCGGTTTCGTCCAGCATCTTCACGTAGCCGCCAAGCGGTACGGCGGCGATCGCGTACTCGGTCCCGTCGGGACCGGCGCGGCGGGACCAGAGAACCTTGCCGAAACCCACCGAAAAGCGCAGCACCTTGACACCAAGGAGGCGGGCGACCCAATAATGCCCGAATTCGTGCACAATCACGAGGATCGCAATGGCAAGCACAAACCCCGCGACACTGTACATGATTCCGGTCATGAAACCCGCTTTCCCTTATGCGCGACGAGTTCCCGCGCCTCCGTGCGCGCCATTGCGTCATATTGCAACACGGTCTCGACACTGATGCTGTCCTCAACCGGCACAGACGACAGCACCGACTCAATCACTCGGGCAATGGTCGTAAACCCGATCTGGCCAGCCAGGAATGCCTCCACCGCGATCTCGTTGGCTGCGTTCAGCACAGCTGGCGCCGTGCCTCCGCGCCGGCATGCGCCATAGGCAAGCGCAAGGCACGGAAACCGATCACTGTCGGGCTGTTCAAAATCAAAGCGACCGATCGCCGCGAGATCCAGACCCGCCACACCGGAATCGATGCGTTCTGGCCACCCCAGCGCGTGCGCGATTGGCGTGCGCATATCCGGGTTCCCGAGCTGAGCGAGCATCGAACCATCCCGATACTCCACAAGCGAGTGGACAACACTCTGCGGATGAATGACCACATCGACCATATCCGCAGTGGCGCGAAACAGATGGCACGCCTCGATGACCTCGAGACCCTTGTTCATCAAGGTCGCCGAATCCACGGAAATCTTGCGTCCCATCCGCCAATTGGGATGAGCGCAGGCCTCGTCTGGGGTGGCGCCTTCGATCTGCGGCAAAGTCCAGGTTCGAAACGGGCCGCCGGAGCATGTCAGAAGGATGCGTCGTACACCGCAGGACTCGAGCAGGCGTGTTCCTGTGGGAAGACACTGAAAAACGGCGTTGTGTTCGCTGTCGATCGGTAAAATCTCGGCCGAAAACTTCGCGGCCTCGTCCATCATGAGTGTCCCCAGCATCACCAGCGATTCCTTGTTCGCAAGCAGCACGCGGCGCCCCGCACGGACAGCCCCGAGCGTCGGTGCGAGCCCTGCGGCTCCGACGATCGCCGCCATGACAATCTGCGCAGAAGGCAGGAGGGCTGCTTCGCATAGACCGGGAATACCTGCAACGACACGAACGCCTGAGCCAGCCGCTCGGAGTTTGCGCTCAAGCTCTTCGGCGGCCCGCTCGTCCATCATGGCAGCGAGCTCAGGTTGAAATTGCTGACATTGTTCGTACAGGCGTTCGACCTGGGTATTGCCAGTCAGCGCCACCACGCGGAAGCGTCCCGGGTGCAACGCAACCACCTTCAGGGTATTGACGCCGATGGAACCCGTCGAGCCGAGAATGACAAGGCCCCGAGCAAGGCTGGGTTGTGGTGGGCGCGCAGCGCCGGGCCTTACGGTCGCGACAGCCATAGCGATGCCAGCGCATATACAGGGGCGGCCGCGGTAAAACCATCGATCCGGTCAAACACCCCGCCGTGGCCCGGCAGAAGATGTCCGCTGTCCTTAACGCCAGCGATGCGCTTTGCGCGACTCTCAGTAAGATCGCCGATAAGCGAGAACAGGGCCAGCGCCACTGCGACGAGCGTCCATAACCCGAGATCCCGGCCCGCAAGGTGCAGAACAGTTCTTCCGGTCACATAGCCCAGCAGGCTTACACCCGCCACGGCGCCGGCCAGTCCCTCCGCGCTCTTGCCAGGACTCACATGCGATGCGATCTTTGTTCTCCCTAACGGTTTGCCAATAAGGTAAGCGGCGATATCGCAAAAGGAGACCAGCACGAGAAGCAGCGCGCTGCGCAAATGACCAGCAGGCGATAACGCCACCAAAGCAAAGGCGCGCCACGCTGGCACGAGAATTGCGATTCCGGTGGCCATTCTACCCCAGCGACTTGAGAAAAGCCCCCAGTCGAGCCGGTCGCGGATCAATAAGAGTTCCCCGGACAACCACAGCCACAATCCGACTGCAGCGATCATGAGCAATACCGGTGGAACAAGAAGCGACAAACCCCCCGTGGCCGCGGTTGCGAACACATAGGCCATCTTTCCCCGGGATCCCAGCTTGTTCAAACCCGCCCATTCAAAGGACGCAACCAGCGCGATGGCGCCCATGAATGCCGCAAAGGCCTGGGGCGGAAACTTAAGAACCGCGAAGATCATGAGCGTGATCAACGCTAACGCGGTCATGAACCGCTCCTTAAACACGACGCGCGGCCTCGATCTGCTCCCCGGTATGGCCAAATCGCCTTTGGCGTCCCACGTACGACTTCAAGGCCGCGTCGAACTCGGTCCGCCCGAAATCCGGCCACAGAGCCGTGGTAAAATAAAGCTCGGTGTACGCAAGCTGCCACAACAGAAAATTGCTGATGCGCTGTTCGCCGCCTGTACGGATGAAGAGATCCGGTTCAGGGAGGTCGGACAACGACAAAAACTGCTGCAGAACTTCGGGGCTGATATCTTCTGGCCGGATCTCTCCCGCGACTGCCCGTCGTGCAAGCTCAATACAGGCACGTGCAATATCCCACCGCCCCCCGTAATTCACCGCGATTGTCACCTGGAGCCGCGTATTGTTCGCAGTAAGCAGCTCCGCTTCACGGACCTTCCGCGCCACTGTATTCCCGAATCGCGCAATGTCCCCAATGGTGCGGAACCGGATGTTGTTCGTGTGCAGTTTCGCCACTTCGTTGTCCAGCGCGAATCCAAACAGGTCCATCAGCAACTGGACCTCTCGCTCTGGACGTCGCCAATTTTCGCTGCTGAAGGCAAACAGTGTCAGGTGGCGAACCCCGGTCTCGGCACACGCCTTGACCATCTCACGCACCATCTCGAGCCCCTTCCGATGCCCGGCGATGCGCGGCAGCCCACGCGCCTTTGCCCACCGACCGTTGCCGTCCATGATGACGGCAATGTGTTCCGGAATGGACCTGTCTGCGGGGATCTTGGGGGCGGAATCGGTGGTTGTCATACTTTAAATAGTATAAACCGGCAGGGTGGCTAGTGGCCGCCGTTCGCCGCCGAGGACCGGTTAAATCGCCAGGATCTCGTGCTCTTTTGCGGCCACAAGTCTGTCCACTTCCGCGATGAAATGGTCGGTGATCTTCTGGACAATATCCTGTGCATGCTTCTCGTCGTCCTCCGATATCTCCTTCTTTTTCAGCAGTTCCTTAAGGTGGTTGTTGCTGTCCCGGCGGACATTGCGGACAGAGACCTTCGCGCTCTCACCCTCGTGCCGTGCGAGGCGCCCAAGTTCCTTGCGCCGTTCCTCCGTCAGCGGGGGCAACGGCACCCGGATGGTTTGACCGGCGGTCACGGGATTCAATCCCAGCCCGCATTCCAGTATCGCCTTTTCTACTGCGGGGACAACCCCCTTCTCCCATGGGGTGATGGTGAGATTGCGTGCATCCCCCACCGCAATCGTCGCTACCTGGCTCAATGGCACCCTAGCCCCGTAGTACTCTACCTGAACGTGCTCGATCAACCCGGTGCTCGCCCGGCCTGTGCGGATTTTTCCAAGATCGGCTTTGAGGACCTCGATCGTCTTCTGCATGCGAAGCTCGGTATCCTTCTTGATTCTTTCGAGCATCAACGGTCTCCGTTAACTGACCAGCGTACCTTCCGGTTCCCCGCGGATCACGCGTACAAGACTGCCTGGTTTCTGGATGCTGAAGACCCGCACGGGCAGCTTTTGTTCCCGGCAGAGGGCTACCGCTGTCAGATCCATCACCTCGAGTCGCTGTTCAAGAACCTGGTCATAGGTCAGCACGTCATACCGGACCGCGTCCTTGTATCTCACCGGGTCTTTCGAATACACACCATCCACCTTTGTTGCCTTTAGCACCACATCAGCCCCGATCTCGGCACCGCGAAGGCTGGCCGCTGTGTCGGTTGTGAAGAACGGGCTGCCGGTCCCCGCGCCGAAGATCACGACCTGCCCGTTTTCGAGGCACGCGAGCGCCTCGCGCCGGGAATATGGTTTTGCTATTCGCTCCACAGCAAGCGCGGAAAGCAGTGCTGCCGGAACACCATTCCCCTCGAGTGCCTCCTGCAGCGCAAGTGCGTTCATCAGCGTAGCCAGCATACCCATGTAGTCCGCAGTTGCGCGCGCCATGACCCCGCCCGCGTCCATACCCCGGAAGATATTCCCGCCACCCACGACGATACCGATCTCGACGCCGAGGTCCCGGACCTGTCTGATATCAGCGACCACCGACGCAAGCACTTCCTGGTTGATGCCATACGCATCCGATCCCATGAGCGACTCACCACTCAGCTTGAGCAAGATCCGCCGGTAGGCCGCCTCACGATGGTTATCGTCCAATCAAACCCCTTTTACCTGCGCCATTACCTCGGACGCAAAATCTGTTGCGGAACGCTCAATGCCCTCGCCAACCTCGTAGCGCACAAAACGCACCACCTTGGCGCCTGTGCGCTCCAGTAATTTCTCGATCGTCGTATCTGGATCCTTGACGAAAACCTGCCCAAGCAGGGTGATCTCGTTGACAAATTTTGCGACCTTACCCGTCACCATCCTTTCCAAGATATCGCGGGGCTTCCCTGACTCGGCGCCCTGTGCAAGGAAAATCTCGCGCTCCTTTGCAAGCACGTCCGCCGGGACATCCTGTCTCGCGATGTAAGCCGGGCGACTCGCGGCAATATGCATCGCAAGATCACGCGCAAGGGTCTCGTCTGCGTTCGTGAGCTCAACCAATACACCGATCCTGCGTCCATGCAGATAGCGACCAATCCGTCCCGTCGTCACATACCGACTGAAGCGACGGATATTGATATTTTCGCCGAACTTTGACACCAAATCGTTACGCCCCTGGCCCACCGAGACATTCCCGCCATCGATCGCAAGCGCCGACAGGGCTGCTACGTCGCGCGGATCGTGAGCCACCACCGTCCTCGCAACCGCAAGTGCGTACTGCATGAAGTGTTCATCCTTCGCGACGAAATCCGTCTCCGAATTGACTTCGACGAGTGCAGCCACGTGACCAGATGCGTCAACATGTATCGCGACGGCACCCTCGGCCGCAGTGCGATGCGCCTTCTTCTCAACCTTGGCGCCCACTTTCTTCCGTAGAAGGTCGATGGCTCCTTCGATGTCACCTCCAGTTTCGGTGAGCGCCGCCTTGCATTCCATCATCCCAAGACCGGTGCGTTCGCGCAGATCTTTTACCTGACTCGCCGTAATCGTCATCTTGTGCTCCTGAAATACCCCAAGGAAAATGTGAGAAAAGGGGCCCACGGCCCCTTTTTCTGTCTTCTTCCTTATTCTTTCCTCGCCCGGGCCCGCGGATGTGCGCCCTCCTTCGCTTTCGCCTCCGTCGGGCGGCCTCTTGCACTCGCCACCGCCGGCTCGTTCTTTACATCGGTATCCGCTGGCTCCACGACTCGAGCCGCAGGTTTTTTGCGCGTAGCAGCCCTGGGTGCGGCCTCACTCTCCGGCACCTCGACAAACTCTTCGTCCCCTGTGACCGGGGATGCGACCCGCTGACGCCCATCGATAATGGCGTCGCCCGCAGCGGACAGGTACAACCGAATGGCACGGATGGCATCATCATTCCCAGGGATAATGTAGTCGACACCATCGGTCTTGCAGTTCGTGTCGACTACTGCCACGACCGGGATGTTCAGCTTGTTGGCCTCACTGACCGCGATGTACTCATGACCAACGTCGATGACAAAAACCGCATCCGGGAGCCCGGGCATATCCTTGATGCCGGAGAGACTCCGATCAAGCTTCTGCCGCTCACGGTCCAGCGTCAGCACCTCTTTCTTGTTGAGTTTTCCAGTCGCGCCCTCGGCCAGTATGGCTTCGAGACCTTTGAGACGCTCGATCGACTTGCGCACCGTCTTGTAGTTGGTCAACATGCCGCCAAGCCAGCGGTGATCCACGTAAGGCGATTCGCAGCGCGTCGCCTCCTCCCGGATCGCCTCGGCCGCCTGCCGCTTCGTGCCGACAAACAGCACAGTACCTTTGTTCGCGGCAAGATTGCCAAGAAAGTTCATGGCCTCGTTGAAGAGCGGAAGCGTCTTTTCGAGATTGATGATGTGGATCTTGTTGCGGTGGCCAAATATGAACGGCCGCATTTTGGGATGCCAGAACCGGGTTTGATGTCCAAAATGAACCCCCGCCTCCAGCATCTGACGCATTGTCACATTACTCATAAGCTTATCCTCTCGGGTTTTCCCGCCATGAACCCCGCTGGTCAACCCCGTCTGATAAGATCAGAGAGGGCACCCGGACCAGCGTGACGGCCCATGTGTGATTTTGGTTGATGAAATATCCCGGCCAAGCCGGATTTACATGCGAAATGCGCGCCAAGGGGCGCACGCCGCGCGCGCACTATAACGCAAGAATAGCGTTTTTTCCAATGGATTCTACGCCATGCCGCACTTTTGCGCCCGTTTCGACCACAGCTGCGGCGACTGGTTGAATTTCCACCCGATAAAGACAGACAATATCTCCGCAACCAACCCATTTACGGCAGAACCTGCATGGCCGTTACCATAAAAACGCCTGAAGAGATTGAAAAGATGCGCGTGGCCGGGCGTCTCGCGGCTGAGGTGCTTGAGATGATTGGCCCCCACGTCCAACCGGGCATCGATACTGCCGAGCTTGACCGGATCTGCCATGACCATATCGTCAATGTCCAGAAAGCAATCCCTGCGCCACTCAATTACAAGGGCTTCCCGAAATCGATCTGCACATCGATCAATCATCAGGTCTGCCACGGAATTCCGGGGGACCGCAGACTCAAGAAGGGCGACATTATCAACATTGATGTCACGGTGATCAAAGATGGTTATCACGGCGACACGAGCAAAATGTTCTTCGTGGGGGAACCCTCGATACAGGCCAGGAGACTGGTTCGGGTCACATACGAATGCATGTGGAAAGGCATCCACTGCGTGCGGCCAGGAGCCCGTCTCGGGGACATCGGGAACGCCATTCAGCGCCACGCAGAAGCCAACCAGTTTTCGGTCGTGCGCGAATATTGTGGGCATGGCATCGGACGCGAATTTCACGAAGATCCGCAGGTACTGCACTATGGGCATCCAGGCGGCGGAATGACGCTAGAACCTGGCATAATCTTCACGGTGGAGCCGATGATCAATGCGGGGCGGAAAGACATCAGACTGCTGCCAGACCGCTGGACCGTTGTCACGCGCGACCACAGTCTTTCTGCCCAATGGGAGCATACGGTTCTTGTGACAGAGACCGGCTATGAGGTGCTTACCTTACGGCCCGACGAAAAACCTTTCCTTGATGCGCGGCTCGAACAAATCGCCTCCTGATACGTTCACCTCGCCAATTGCGGCGCCGGGCGGAACCTGTCCTCGGCCGCATAGCAACACCGTCGCGTACCCGGCCAATGATCCGCACCAGACATGTTCCCTGAGTCAGCATGCTTTCTGGCCCTACCGATGATCGAAAACCGCACCAGTGTCATCTGAGCATCATTCTCCGCCGCCGTCACACACCCTTAAGGGATTCGAGCAGTTCGCCGAGCACCCTGATACAGTGTCGTTCCGCGCCCTGCTGCGCGAAGGCAGTGCCGCCCTGAAGGCCCAGTTCTACGAAATCGCGCCCCAGCGACTCTATGCACAAGCGGCGCATATCGTTCATCAACAGACAGTGCTCGTGGATCGGCTGCTGATCAGCGCATGGAATAAATACCAGCAACGCTTTGCCACCTCTTCCCCTATGGCCTTGGTGGCAGTTGGAGGATATGGCCGGGGCGAACTCCATCCCCATTCGGACGTCGACCTCATGCTCCTCTATGAGGGACGTGCCGCCTCAATCAAGGATTTCAGCACCGCCTATCTGGCGCTCCTATGGGATACAGGACTGAGCCTTGGCCACAGCGTGCGCACCCCCCGGGACTGTCTTGCGCAGAGCCGCAGGGATGTCACCGTGGCCACAAACATCATGGAGGCGCGGCTGCTTGCCGGGGATCCCGCACTTTTCTCAAAAGCCATTGAGGGCTCCCTAGCATCCGGGGCGTGGCGCCCTGACCGTTTCCTCAAGGCCAAACTTGAGGAACAGCGGGCGCGCTATCGCCGCTACGACGACACCGGATACAACCTCGAGCCGAACATCAAGGAGGGTCCCGGCGGCCTGCGAGACATCCAAATGATCGCGTGGCTGGCACAACGCTGCCACGGGAACCGCAACCTGCATGATCTTGTCGACATGGGCTTCCTCCGCGCCCAGGAGTACCGGTATCTGATCCGCGCCCGGAACTTTCTGTGGTTCGTGCGCATCGGGCTGCACTATCTCGCCGGACGTCGGGAGGACCGTCTTCTATTTGACCATCAGCGTGCGCTCGCGGCCGCCTTTGGCTTTCGCGACCAGCGCGGTCGCCATCTCGCCGTCGAGCAGCTGATGAAACAATATTACCGGACGGTCAAGAACGTCGAATTGCTGAACGAAATCCTGCTCCAGGAGTTAAGCGAGAAGACCCTCGTTCGGGGCCGTATAAAGATCTCGTCTATCAACCGGCGGTTCCGCACCGTGAACAGCGCACTCGAAGCACGCGACGAGAATGTTTTCCGACGCTTCCCATTCGCCATCCTAGAACTGTTCCTGATCCTGCAGCAACATCCGGAAATCAGGGGTGTCCGCGCGGCGACTATCCGGCTCCTTCAGGAAAATCTACATCGCATCGACAGCACCTTCCGACGGGATCTCGCCTGCCGGGCCCTATTCATGGAAATCCTGCGTCAGCCCCGCGGCATCACCCATGAACTCCGGCGCATGAACGCCTATGGCGTACTCGGCCGTTACATACCCGCGTTCGGACGCATCGTCGGCCAAATGCAGCACGACCTGTTTCATGTTTACACGGTCGACGAACACATCCTGTTCGTCGTGCGCAATCTCCGGCGCTTCATGCTTCCCGAATGCGTCCACGAATTCCCAATGGCAAGCCGGCTTATGCAACACCTGTTTAAACCAGAGCGGCTGTATCTTGCAGCGCTTTTTCACGACATCGCCAAGGGCCGCGGCGGGGACCATTCGACGCTTGGGGAACGTGACGCCAGAACGTTCTGCCTGCTGCATGGCCTGAGCGAATACGATGCCCGGTTCGTGTGCTGGCTCGTGCGCAATCACCTCGCCATGTCCCGTACCGCCCAGAAGGAGGACATCACCGAGCCCTCAGTAGTTCTGGATTTTGCGAAAACCGTGGGGGACCAGGAACATCTCGACAATCTTTATCTCCTAACGGTTGCCGACATGCGCGGCACAAGCCCGGCGGTCTGGAACACATGGAAGGACCGTCTGCTCGCGCAATTGCATGACGAGACCACGCGGGCGCTGAGACGTGGTTTTGGGAATCCGCTGGACCAAAAGGCCCGCGTCCGCGATCTTAAGATTGAGGCACGCCAGCTGCTGCAGGACAGCCATCTCTCTGGAACCGAAATCGAACGCCACTGGGAACGCCTGGATGACGGCTATTTTTTGCGCTACCATCCGGACAGCATCGCATGGCACACACAAACTATCCTGTCATCTCGCAAACCCCTACCGATCGTCGCAGCGCGCTACCGCCCCGCGCTCGGGGCCACTGAGGTCCTCGTGTTTTCGCCCGACTCGGCCGGCCTGTTCGCGGTGTTGACCGCGGGGCTTGGCCGCCTGAACCTGTCTATCGTAGATGCGCGCATACACACTTCGCACGAGTTCGCGCTCGACACGTTCGTCATTCTCAACCGTGACGAAAAACCGGTGAGCGATGAAAACGAACTTCGGCACATTGAGACTGCGATGCGCACGCAGATAGCAAGGCGGAGCCCGGGCCGCCCGCTCGGCGACTACCGCATGCGCGCCATACGCCACTTTCCGATTGCCACCGAGGTCAGTTTCAGCACACCTCCTGCGGGTGGCATACTGATGGAAGTCGTGACCCAGGATCGCCCTGGTCTGCTCTACCAGGTCGCGCTGGCACTTGAACAATGCCAGCTGCACTTGACCAACGCACGCGTCGCCACATACGGCGAGCGCGTCGAAGACATGTTCTTCATCTCAGGAGGTCCCTGCCATGGTGATTCTATTCCAGAAAACACGCTCATCCGGTTACGCGAAGACATCCTGAGGCGTCTTACCATCAGCGCGGCGCAAAACATCCCCGCTCAGCTGTCGGTCTGAATCATGCTCCGGCGGCGTGAATAGGAGAAATACACGACAAGCCCGATCGTAAGCCAGACCCCGAAGCGCACCCATGTGACCATGGGCAGACTGAACATCAGATAGAGACAGAATCCGATTCCAAGCAGCGGCACAAGCGGACTCCATGGCACACGGAACGGGCGCGGGAGATCAGGACGGGTGCGCCGGAGCACGATGACTCCGGCGCAGACGAGCACAAATGCCGCAAGGGTGCCGATGTTCACGAGCTCGACAACGTCGCTGATGGGGGTAAACCCGGAGATGAGCGCGATGATGATTCCGCACAGCAGGATCACACGCACCGGTGTCTGCGTCTTGGGATGCACAGCCGAGAAGAACGGCGGCAGCAACTGGTCACGGGCCATGGCAAGGAAGACCCTGGTCAGGCCGTAATACAGTACCAGCATAACCGTGGTGAGGCCGGCGATAGCACCGGCCGCGATAAGCCCCGCAGCCCATGGATGTCCAAGCTGCAACATCGACTGCGCGACCGGCGACGGCACATTCAGCGTCTTGTAAGGTACTATCCCGGTCAACAGGCCCGCCACAACAATATACAGAACCGAGCAGATCACCAGCGATGCAATGATCCCGATCGGCACATCACGCTGAGGTACCCGCGCCTCCTCCGCAGCCGTAGAAACTGCATCGAATCCGATATAAGCGAAGAAGATCAGTGCAGCACCTCCCATGATGCCATGCCATCCGAAGGGCGCGAATGGGTGCCAGTACATCGGCTGGACGCTGAAAACCGCAACACCGATGAAGATCGCGATCGCGATGAGCTTTATCATGACCATCGCCGCATTGAAGCGCGCACTCTGCCGCATGCCGGTTACCAAAAGTGCGCTCAACACCAGGATCACAAGCACCGCAGGCAGGTTGATGAAGCCACCAGAAGCCGCCCGGGACACGATCCACGACGGAACCCCGGCATGGACCAGGCCTAGACACGTGCTCGCCACTGCGAAGATGTTGGCCACCCGTAGAGAATGCGGAAGCCCCAGGCCCATCGCGCTGAGCGCATTATCCACATAGCCGGACCAGCCGATCGCGACTGTCGCCGTTGCAACACCGTACTCAAGGATCAAATCCCAGCCAATGATCCACGCAACGATCTCTCCCAGCCCGGCGTACGCGTACCCATAGGCGCTCCCGCAACCTCCGATCGCTGCGGAGAGCTCGGCATACGAAAGCGCAGTGAACGCGCAGGCAAGGCCAGCAACGACATAGGACAATACGATCGCAGGCCCCGCACGCGTAGCGGCCGCAATACCTGTGAGCACGAATATGCCGGCACCTATGATCGCGCCGATACCGAGCATAGTGAGGTCAGTGGCTGTGAGGCAGCGATTGAGCGGGGTCTCGCGATAGTCCGCGTTCACCGGCTTGGTCCGAAACAGGCGCATGCGGTCTCCGGTCTTCAGGACTGTGCTCCGTATATCGGGATCAGCAGCCGCTGACCGGCTGCGATGCGATTGCCGTGGATCCCGTTGGTCGCACGCAAGACCTGCACGGTCACGTGATAACGCACGGCGATGCCGCTCAATGTCTCACCCGGCTTCACAGTATATTCCGCGTTGTGTACCCGCGGCGGCATTGGTCCAGGGGCGCGGCGCGCGCGCAGATTCTTGGCATCGCGCATGATCCCTTTCCAGATCCGATACGCGAGCACATGCTGGAACCAGGGAGTCGCGAGCTTATGTGCCTCGACCGGATTCGAGATGAACTCGGTCTCTATCAGCACCGATGGAATCTCTGGCGAACTGAGTACCATGAAGGGCGCACGATCAACGTAGTCCGTGTGCAGTGGACCGAGCTTGCTGAGCTGTCCGAGGATGTCCTGGGCGAGTTGATGGCTCGCCTGGATTGTTCCGGTCTGAGACATATTGACCAGTACATGATTGAGCAGCGTGTTATTGCGTCCAAGATCAAGGCTTGCGCCGCCGATGAAGTCCGATGCGTTTTCCGTGTGCGCTAGATAGGCCGCCTCCCGGGACGCACCACGCCGCGACAAAATGTAGATTGAGGACCCTGTCGCGCTTCGCCCCACGGGGCCCGGGAACGAGTCAGCATGGATTGACACGAACGCGTCAGCGTTGTGCTCGGTCGCGATCTCAAAGCGTCTCCGCAACGGGACATAATAGTCCCCGGTGCGCGTCAGGAACGAACTCATTCCTGGCGTCGCGTTGAGTAGCCGGTTGAGATCACGACCGATCGCGAGCACGACGTTCTTCTCTTCAATTCCATCGACACCGATTGCTCCCGGATCATCGCCACCGTGCCCGGGATCTATCGCGATGACCAGTCGCCGATGCGCGTGCGGCGGTCTTGTGGCAATGTGCTGAACGGCCGGATGCGCGGTTCTTAAATCGACCACGAGCCGGTATCCATAGGGAGGGTAAGGCCGCAGCAGGAATGTGTGCGATCGCACTGCCGTCTTGAGATCGACGACGATGCGCTCACTGCCGTCGGGCTGCAATCCGACACGCAGGTCCCGCACGATCGGGCTATGCGCTACCGGCGCGAGCGACGTTGCGAGTACTGCGTGGCGCACATCAATGACGAACCGGTCTGGATCCGGAAGCGAGAACGTCCGGTCCGAGGTCGCGCCTGAAAGGTCAAAAACAAGGCGGATATAGCGGGGACCCTGCCATGCGCGGAACCCGCGAATCATCACGCGCGGGCCGGCTGAGGCAGTACCAGCGACCATCAATGCCACAAGGCAGGCCGCGAGCGCAAGAAAGCGACGTAGCACACCCGTCATAGCCGCCCCTCGTGCATGAGCCGCCCCAGTCTCTTCAACACTTCCTCGCCCTGATTGCTTTGGGATGACATGTCGATGATCCTTATATCATCGGCAGCATTGATGGTGACGTCAATATCCGCAGGAGGAAGCTCTTTGCCCCCACGCTCCGGCCACTCGACAAAACATATCCCCTCGCCCTCAAGATAGTCGCGCACCCCAAGCACTTCTAACTCTTCTGGCTGTTTGAGCCGATACAGGTCCAGATGATAGACAGCAAACACCGGCAGCGGATAAATCTCAATGAACGTAAATGTGGGACTCTTGACGACACCTGGGTAGCCCAGCGCCCCCAGGACCGACGCGGTCAGCGCGGTCTTGCCGGCGCCTATATGACCACTCAAATAGACACGCAGGGGATTGCGCAACGCCCTGGCAAAGTCACGTGCAATGTGATCAAGTTCGACAAGGGATCCAATGGTGAAGGATTGTGTCACGACATATCTGGATCGTGCCAGATCCAGGGAAGCAGGCCGGAAGCGCGCAAGCCCGGACCCGGAGCGTGCTCTCCGGCACGCCCGTGTAACATCACTGCGAGCCTTGCGGCATCAGGCGCGCCAAGACCGCGCCCAAGGAACGCTGCGACGAGTCCCGTCAGTACATCTCCAGTGCCAGCCGTGGCAAGGGCTGCGCTTCCACAATCGCACACATAACAGCGTCGCCCATCGGCCACAATCGTACCGGCCCCTTTGAGCACGCAAACACCCCCGAAGCGTCCGACGATTTCGGCGGCGGCAGCGCGACGATCGGCCTGGATCACAGCCGACGAGCAACCGAGCAGCAAGGCCGCCTCGCCGGGATGAGGGGTCAGTACAAAATTGGAGCAGTGCGTGGGCGCGCGCGCAAGCAGGCGTAACGCATCGCCGTCCACAACCAGCGGCCCTGGAAACGCGCATGCCGCGGCCCACATCGCCTCTGCCCAGGCATCCTGGCCAAGACCGCAACCCACGGCAAGCGCATCAAAGTGGCGCTCTTTCAGGATCGAAAGATTATCAACTCCATATACGATCAGCTCGGGAACCGCCACATTAAGGCAAGCGGCATGGCCGGGGTGGGTGGCGACCACAACAAGGCCGGCACCTCCCACGTAGGCTGCCTCGCCTGCGAGCCGCGCGGCCCCTGGCATTCCCGGTCCTCCACCGACAACAAGCACCCTGCCCATTTCCCCCTTGTGCGTGTTGGGACGCGGGACCGGCAGGCGGATCTCACGTGGGTCGCGCATGCGCCACGCCACCGGAACAACCCGATCGTATGCATCCGAAGGAACATCGAGGGAATCAAACAGCAGTGCCCCACGATAATCGAGCGCGTTGCCTGTGAAGAGACCCGCCTTGAGGGTCACAAGGCATAGCGTGGCATCGGCCCTTATGGCGACCCCGGGCGTATTTCCGGTGCTTGCGTCAATGCCGCTTGGGACATCAAGCGCAAACACCGGACGAGCGGCATGGTTCACGGCGACAATCGTTTCGCGCCAGCATCCTTCTGGGGGACGCTGAAGGCCAGTGCCAAACATCGCATCGACCACGACGTCGCAACCAGCCAAACGCCGCGCAATCTCTTCAGCAGCCATCAGGCCAGGCTCGATGAGATCAACCGCCATAGGCAAACCTGTCTGAGCAGCAAGAAGCCGCCCGTCCCCGCCATTGCGGCCCGGTCCAGCCAGTATGGCGACACGTTGCGCGGAGGGGTACCGGCAGCGCAATTCAGTAAGCGCGGCCTGCGCAGCACGCTCCATGAAGGCCTTGGCGGTGAAACCGCCGAGGTGCATCGCTTCCTGGTCTACCCTCCGCGATCCACCGGCGTCATAGAGTGCCTGTGGGAGGTTCACCGAGCGGGCCGGCGCGCCCGTCATTTGATCAGGTGCTCTCGGTAATATCTGAGCTCATCAATGGATTCTATAATATCGTCGAGCGCACGGTGCGTGTTCCGCTTCGTGAAACCCGCGCAAATCTCTGGTCGCCAGCGACGGGCCAGCTCTTTCAACGTGCTGACATCAAGATTCCTGTAATGAAGCCAGCCTTCGAGCTCCGGCATCAGGCGTGCCAGAAAGCGCCGGTCCTGACAGATACTGCTGCCACACAGCGGCGACTTGTGCTTGGGCACGAAGCGTTTGATAAACATTAATGTCTCCACCTCGGCCTGCCTGGCGGTAAGACCAGACGCCCGGATCCGATCGACGAGACCCGAGTTGCTGTGCGTACGGCGATTCCAATCATCCATTGCCTCCAGAACCTCATCAGGCTGATGGATTGCGAGCACCGGGCCCTGCTCGATGATGTTGAGATCAGAGTCAGTGACAATTGTGGCGATCTCGATGATCACATCCTCGAACGGATTCAGCCCGGTCATCTCCAGGTCGATCCAGACCAGCGCGTTCTGGTGGGGTGACATGCATTTTCCTCTTTATTGACCTATCATGTCATAGCTTCGATGGGTCGAAATGTATCACGAATGCCAATGCTATCGAGCCGAATCCGGTTGCTGTTCGTGCTGACGGTCGTGGCCGGGACGGCCTTGCGGCTGTGGCTTGCGCACCGACAGCGGCACCACGTGCTCGCGCACGGCACGTGCGTCCCGGACACCTTTGATAAACAGGTCAGCCTAGCCGAGCATCAGCGCGCGACGTACTATACCGCCGCCAAGGCGCGTGTGGAGCAGGTGGAAACGGTGTGGAACACGGCCTGGATCCTGCTTGCAACCGTGGGTGGCGGACTGAACCTTCTGGATCGATGGTGGCGCGCCACCGGTATTGCTGATCCTGCCCGCGGTGTGCTCTTCCTGCTCAGCCTTGCAGCGCTGACAGCCCTCATCTCCGTACCATTTGATCTTTACCGCATGTTTGTACTTGAGACCCGCTAGA
>JAJYDT010000050.1 GCA_021777335.1 Pseudomonadota bacterium
CGAGGGTGGTCCGTCTTGAGCAGAACTACCGCTCGACGGCAATCATCCTTGGCGTCGCCAATGCGGTCATCAAGAACAACACCGGGCGTCTTGGCAAGACACTCTGGACGGCACGTTCCGGTGGCGCGCCGGTGCGCATGTACGCCGCAGTGAACGAGGTGGACGAGGCGCGTTTTGTGCTGGACCGTATCGAGGAGTGGCGTCGAAAGGGCCGCCGGCTCGCGGAGACGGCCGTGCTTTACCGGTCGAACGCACAGTCGCGTATCTTCGAGGAATTGCTCATGCAGGCGGCCATCCCGTACCGCGTCTACGGTGGTCAGCGGTTTTTCGAGCGTCAGGAGATCAAGGACGCGCTCGGCTATCTGAGACTTGTCGCAAACCGGCGCGATGACGCGGCTTTTGAGCGCATCGTCAACCTGCCGCCGCGCGGCATCGGCACGCGCACCCTCGAGGCCCTGAGGATCGATGCCCGTGCGCGCGCCATCCCGTTGTGGGAGGCTGCTTCCGGGCTCGCGTCAGAGGGCGGCCGCACGGGGGCCGCGCTGCGCGCGTTTCTCGTCCTTATCGACCGGCTCACGCAGGAGACGGCGTCCTCCCCGCTATACGAGCAGGTCGCGACCATGCTTGAACGAAGCGGACTGATCGTGCATTACCGGGCCGAGAAGGGCGATCGTGGCGAGACGCGGGTGGAGAACCTGGAAGAACTGGTGTCAGCAGCCCGCGGCTTCGTGCCTGAAGAGGGGCAAACGAGCCCGCTGACCTCGTTTCTCGCGCACGCGGCCCTTGAGTCCGGAGAGGCTCAAGGCCAGGCATGGCAGGATTGCGTGCAGCTCATGACGTTGCATTCGGCGAAGGGGCTCGAGTTCCCGGTGGTGTTTCTGACGGGTCTCGAAGAAGGACTGTTCCCGCACGAGCGCTCGGCATGTGATCCCGGCCGTCTCGAGGAGGAACGCAGGCTCTGTTACGTCGGCATGACACGGGCGATGGAACAGCTCTATCTCAGTTATGCCGAGCTTCGCCGACTGCACGGCACGGAACGCATGGGGCTCCCATCACGGTTCCTGGATGAAGTGCCTCCGGATCTCATCGAACCGGTGCGCGCAGGGGGGCGTCAGGCGCAGACGTTCCCGGCCATGCCTCCGGCTGCCGCGCGCGCCTCCGGGGCAGGACTTGGCCGGCGCGTACGTCATGAACGTTTCGGTGAGGGTGTGGTGCTCGCCTATGAAGGCGCCGGGGACCATGCCCGAGTCCAGGTCAACTTCCGCGGGGAGGGTGCCAAGTGGCTGGTGCTGGCCTACGCCCGCCTCGAATTCCTGTCTTGAGCTCCTCTGTGGCATGCTGGAGCAATAGGCACTATAGTTAGCGTCAAATTCACGACTCTTACGTAAGGAGCGCGAGGCGCCCGATGGCCGATACGCTTTCTGTCAACAAGCAGGAATGCCCATCTGCGGCGACACTCGTCGTATCTGCCGGGGCGCTGTCATTCGTCGTCGTTCTTGTCCTTGGCGCGCTCGTGCATAAAGTGCTGCGGAGTGCCGGCACGATCGGCACCGTCACCACGCTCGCGCTGGTATCGGCGGTCCTTATCGGCCCGCTGCTGTATCTCCTCATCATCCGGCCGCTCATCAACCGTCTCAGTCGTGGCCCCGCACCGGTCGCCGTGACGGAACACGATGCGACCCTCGGGATGGTCGACCCGCTGACGCATGCGCTCAACCGCCATGGCATCACGGCGAGCCTGATCGAGGCCATGGCGCAGTCGCAGCGGTACGCAACGCCATTGTGCGCAGCGCTTGTCGGCATCGACGGGTTCGGTCAGTTCGCGGAACGCCACGGCAAGAAGCTTGCCGACCAGGTGGTGCAGTGGGCGGTTGGCACCATAACGGACGCGCTCCGCCTGCCCGACCGGGTAGGGCGGTATGAGGGCGGCGAATTCCTGGTGGTCATGCCGCAGACCCGGGCGCCGGCAGCGACCAAAGTCGCTGAGCGGCTGTGCGAAGCCGTCTCCGCCTCACCGTTTGCCACGGAGGAAGCCACCGAACCCGTGACGATCAGCATCGGCGTGGTCGAGTTTTCCAAGGGGCACGATCTCGAAAAACTGTTGTCACAGGCACAGGCGGCGCTTGCCGAGGCACGCGTGACGGGTGGTAACCGCGTCATCCGCATCAAG
Source organism: Pseudomonadota bacterium (assembly GCA_021777335.1). GTDB lineage: Bacteria > Pseudomonadota > Gammaproteobacteria > Acidiferrobacterales > Acidiferrobacteraceae > JAJYDT01. The sequence continues at coordinate 2,171 of JAJYDT010000050.1, forward strand.
CCGCCGCGTCGCCGCAAGGGCGTCGCGCCAGAGGCCGGTTAGTCGATAAGCGCCTCAGCCACGTCACTCCAGGTTGCCGCGATATTGTCGCGGTTGTAGCCTCCGCCACCCAGTACCAGCATCCTGCCGTCGGCGTATTCGTCCGCGATCGCCCGCAGCCGTAGCGCGGCGTGCCGGTGCGAGCGCGGCGTGAATCTGAGGTGCGTAAGCGGATCGCCGGCGATGCTGTCCGCACCTGCCTGCAGCAGCACGATCTGGGGACGTCCTTCCCGCACCAGGGCCTCGACCTCGGGCCATACCCTGGCAAAGTCGGTATCGTCCGCGCCGGGAGCGAGCGGAATATTGAGCTTGCGGCCCGCACCCCCGTCGCGACCTTGCTCCTCGCGCGCGCCGGTTCCCGGATACAGGAACCGTCCGTCTTCATGGATGTCGGCAAAATACACGCCACTGTCGCCTTCGAATGCGTAGTACACGCCATCACCGTGGTGCGCATCGATGTCGACATAGGCGATCCGCTCGATCCCGCGTCGCTTCAGATCCTCGATCAGAACGCCAACATCATTGAATACACAGAACCCGGCCGCGCGATCGCGGCGCGCGTGATGCAGTCCGGCGATCGGTACAAACGCGCGCACCGTCGCGCCCGCCAGCATCTGTTCTAGTGCCGCCAGCCCCGAGCCCACCACGCAGGCGGCGGCCTGGAAGAGGCCGCGCACGGCTGGCGTGTCCCCGTAGTCAAGATAACCCACGCCAGCCGCGCACTGGCGCCGCACGCGTTCCACGTAGGCTTGTTCATGAAAACCCAGGAGCTGGGCATCGGTTGCGGCGACCGGGGTCGCGACGGTGGCGCGGCGGTCCAGGCCCCGACGCACCGCCTCGTGCCAGAAGGCATCGAGGCGATCCGTGCCGAACGGATGTGCGGCGCCGAACCCGTAACGGCCGAGGTCTGGGCCGGCATAGATCGTGAGTGGAATCACGGGTCCCCGGGACAGAGCTCTTTGTGACTCTCGTAGAGGCTTGTCAGAAACAGCGGCAGCATCAGTACGTTCACAAGCACCGCTCCGGGCAACCCGAGGTGCCGGGACATCAGCATCGGCACCAGGAACACGGTGCCGAACAGCGCGACCGGCGCAGCGTGCCTGCCGAGTGCCCGCGTGCTGTGTTCGATCGCAGGCAGCGACATCTGGTCATCCAGGACCACGAGATGCACCGCAGAGAGGGTTACCAGAATCAGCGCCAGCCGAAGGGCCCAGATGACTACAAGACTGAAGACCGCCGGGGCCCAGGTGACGAAGCCTACGCCGCTTGTGATCATCGCCGGGATCGTCGGGCTTCCGACCCCGAAGAGCTCGCCAAGGACCTGAATCACGACCGCTCCTCCGAGCGCCATGGTGCCGGTGATCATCACGGCAAGCGTTTTTTCCGGCTGCCAGAAGGTCTGAAACAGGGCTGCGACCGAGGATCCACAGGCGCGCCGCAGCGAGTCGCGCAACGCTTCGCGAGGGGGCATCGGCATGTGGACGTCCCTGGTCTCGAGATCCTTCGCGGTTACGAGTGCCCCGGCGGCAAAGAGCGGCGTGATCCACACGATCAACAGATAGCCGATGAACGGGATCTCATCGAGCATGATCGCGATCGCGAGATAGACAAGCGCCATGCCGAACCACAACGCGCGATCACGATTAAACAATGCCCACCCGCCTGCGACCCAGAACCGTCCGCGTCCAGCGTCCAAGGTTCGTGCCTCCATGATGCGCTCCTTACACGACGATTATGATCCGGAGGACAGACCGCACACCCTGCGCCAGGATCCCGGGTAGCCAGCTTATTCGAGCCCGCGGGCCTGTCAATTCTTCTTTTGGACGAGCTCGCCGCAAGACGCGCCCGCGCGGTCATCAAGCAGCCGGCGGAGCATTGGCGTCTGCGCGCGGTGCGCGAGCAGCGCACGCCTGAACGTACCCGGATCCTTCGTGTGCGTTATCTCTCCGGGCCGCGGAAAGTGCAGATCATGGAGCCGCGAAAGCCAGAACCGGAGCGCTGCGGCGCGCAGCAGCGCCGGCCAGGCCCCGCGCTCGATGGCCGTGAACGGACGCACCTGCTGATAACCTGCGACCAACGCGCGCGCGTGGTCCTCCGAAAGGCCGTTGTCCACGGCGCCGCACCAGTCATTGACCGTGACGGCCACGTCGAACATGAGCGGGTCAGTGCAGGCATAATAGAAGTCAATGACGCCGGTGAGCCGGTCATCCTGAAACAGGACGTTGTCACGAAACAGATCCGCATGGATCAGTCCGCGCGGCAGATCGGCAAAACGATGCAGAGACTGGAATGCGAGTTCATCCTGCAGTATCTGCCGGTCCTCCGCGGATACCCGCCCGTAAACGGATTGCGCCGTCTCTGTCCACCACCTGGGCCCCCGCGGGTTGACGCGGCCCTGCGGGAAATCGGCTGCGGTACGGTGCAGGCGCGCGAGCGTGTCGCCGACCTGCCGGCACTGTTCCGGCGAGGGGTTGACCACGGAGGCGCCGAAGAGGCGGCGTACGAGTGACGCAGGTTTTCCCTGGATCTCGCCAAGATAAGCGCCGCCGTGACGCGTCATCGGCTCGGCGCACGGGAAACCGTGGTGCGCAAGAAACGCCTTCAGCTCGAGAAAGAACGGGATCTCCGCGCGTGGCAGCTGTTCGAAGACGGTCAGCACGAACTCCCCGTGGCTGGTGATGACAAAATAATTGGTATTCTCGATGCCGGCGGCGATGCCTTCGAAGCGTTTCAGGTGCCCGGCATCGTAGTCCGCAAGAAGGCGATCAAGTTCAGGACGCGAAACGGTCGTGAAGACGGACATGCAGCGCGCGCCGGGCCGGTAGCCTTCAGAGGTTGAGCTGGATCTCCGCCTCTTCGTCGGAGGGTTCAAAGCCACTCCGTTCGTAGTAGCGAAAGATCGCGGCGAGCACGTCATCGGCCCGGTCCTCCACCGTGACCAGTCCAAGGTCATCCGGCGAGATCACGCCCTCCTGCACCAGGGTATGCTTGAACCAGGTCAGGAGTCCGGACCAGAACGTCCCCTGCACGAGCACGATCGGGATACGGCGCGACTTCCCGGTCTGTACGAGGGTCAGGATCTCCATCAGCTCGTCCAGCGTCCCGAATCCGCCGGGCATCACCACATAGGCGGCGGCATATTTCACGAACATGACCTTGCGCGCGAAGAAGTGCTGGAACGTCAGGCGAATGTCCTGGTAGGCATTTCCGGCCTGCTCCTGAGGCAGCCTGATATTGAGGCCGACGCTCGGTGACTTGCCTGCAAATGCCCCCTTGTTGGCCGCCTCCATGATCCCGGGGCCCCCGCCGCTCACGACGCTGAAACCCGCATCCGACAACTTGCGGGCGATTTCCTCCGCGAGGCTGTAGTGGGGGTGGCTCGGGAGGGTACGTGCCGATCCGAAGATGCTGACCGAGGGGCGGATCTGCGCGAGTGCCTCGAACCCCTCAACGAACTCGGCCATGATCTGGAAGATCTTCCACGACTCGCGCGACAGGATGCCTGAGGGCGTGGCCGGGACGATGGGCTTCTTGGACGCCAGGATTTTTGAGTTCATGGGGGCCATATTTAGCACAAACCCGCCTCGACGGGGAAATCTTTGCGGTCTGGGCTGGTTCTGCAGGAGGTTTGGTCCGTCCCCTGAATCGCGATGCGCGGGGCCGGGGTGCCGGTTCCTGTGCCAATTCCCCGGGCACGTGCCATCCCGGATAGAATACCGCGAGACAACCAGGGTGGGATGGTACCGGTGAGACGGTTTGAGCAAGGGGTGGCAGTCGTGAGCGCAGGTGACCAGGGGTGCGGTTCATGTCTTCGGGACCGGTCCTTTCGCCCGCTCGCGCGCGCAAGACACCGGTACCCATTGCAATGAACGACCGCCCTTCGGCGCCATTCGTCCTGGTGGACGGATCCTCCTATCTCTATCGCGCGTTCCACGCCCTGCCAAGTCTCAGCAATTCCCGTGGCGAACCGACCGGTGCGGTTTACGGGATGACCAGCATGCTGAAGCGGCTGCTCAAGGACTACGACCCGCAGTATGTCGCAGTGGTGCTGGACGCGCCCGGCGGTACCTTTCGGGAGGTGCGCTACGCCGACTACAAGGCCAACCGCGCGGCCATGCCGAACGACCTGGCGTCTCAGGTTGAGACGGTGAAAGATGTGATACAGGCGCTCGGTCTGCCGCTTCTGATCGAACCCGATGTCGAGGCGGATGACGTCATCGGCACACTGTGTACCGAGGCCACCAGGGCGGGCTGGCACACGGTGGTATCCACCGGCGACAAGGACCTCACACAGCTCGTCAACGCGCAGGTGACACTGATCAATACCATGACCGGCTCGCACTATGATGCCGCGGGTGTTACGGCGCGTTTCGGTGTGCCTCCGGCACTCATGATCGACTTTCTGGCGCTGACCGGTGATCCGGTGGACAACGTGCCGGGTGTGCCCGGAGTTGGCCCGAAGACCGCCGCCAAGTGGCTCGTACAGTATGGTTCGCTCGACGAAATTCGCCGTTGCGCGGACCAGATCTCGGGCAAGGCCGGCGCCAGCCTGCGTGCGCATCTCGAGGATCTGCGGCTCTACCGGGAACTCGTGACGGTGCGCTGTGATGTGCCGCTTGCGGTGGGTCTCCTGGACCTCAAGCGCCAGCCGCCCAACGACGACGCGCTGCGCGCGCTCTACGCGCGGCTCGAGTTCAAGACCTGGCTCGCCGAGATCGGGGGGGTGCGGCGTGACGGCGACAGCGATCACTACGAGGCGATCCTGACGGAGGCTGATCTCGACCGCTGGATTGCGCGCCTTAAGGCGGTGTCGCTCTTTGCGCTCGACACCGAAACGACCGGGCTCGATCCGGTCTCAGCCGATCTTGTCGGGATCTCGTTTGCTGACGGCCCTGGTGCGGCTGCCTATGTTCCCATCGGCCATGGCTATGAAGGTGCGCCCACGCAGCTTGATCGCGCGCTCGTGCTTGGCCGTCTGCGGGGGCTGCTTGAGGATCCGGACCGCAGCAAGGTGCTGCAGAACGCAAAGTTTGACATCAACGTGTTCGCACGGGCTGGCATCGGGCTTGCCGGCGTGCGGCATGACACGATGCTCGAGTCGTATGTGCTGGATAGCACGGCCGCGAGCCATGGTCTCGAGGGGCTTGCCCTGAAACACCTCGGGAGAAAAACCCAGACCTTCCAGGAGCTATGCGGGCGTGGGCGCGCGCAGCTCACCTTTGATCAGGTGGACATCGCGCGCGCCACCCATTATTCCGGCGAGGATGCCGACATCTGTCTGCAGGTGCACGAATGTCTGTGGCCGCGGCTCGCGAATGCCCCGAAGCTTCGGACGCTGTTTGAGGAACTCGAGATGCCGCTTGTGCCCGTGCTCGCGCGCATGGAGCGCGCGGGCGTGTGCATAGACGCCGGGCGGCTTGGCGCCCAGGGTATCGAGCTTGCCCATCGCATCGACGCGCTTGAGCGCCAGGCGCACGAGATCGCGGGTATATCCTTCAATCTTGCATCACCCGTCCAGACCCAGCAGGTCCTGTACGAGCGCCTCGGGTTGCCGGTCGGCAAGCGCACGCCCAAAGGCCAGCCATCGACCGCCGAGGAGGCATTGCAGGATCTCGCACATCGTCATCCGTTGCCGGGCGTTATCCTGGAACACCGCGGGCTCTGTAAACTGAAGGACACGTATATAGACAAGCTGCCGACGATGATCAACCCGCACACGGGACGCGTGCACACCTGTTACCACCAGGCAGTCGCGGCGACCGGCCGGCTGTCATCGAGCGATCCCAACCTGCAGAATATCCCCGTGCGGACCGCCGAAGGCCGGCGTATCCGCGACGCCTTCATCGCGCCGCCCGGGCGGCGCATCCTGGCCGCGGACTACTCCCAGATCGAGTTGCGCATCATGGCCCACCTCTCCGGAGATCCGGCGCTGGTTGCGGCCTTCCGTGAACGCGTCGATGTGCATCGCGTCACCGCCTCGGAGGTCTTCGGGGTGCCGCCCGCAGCGGTGACGGATGACCAGCGGCGTGCCGCCAAGGCGATCAACTTCGGGTTGATCTACGGGATGTCGGCATTCGGGCTTGCGCGTCAGCTGCGCATCGGTCGCAACGAGGCCCAGGAGTACTGCGACCGCTATTTCGCGCGTTACCCGATGGTGCGTTCCTTCATGGAAGATATGCGCACCCGCGCCCGGACCGAGGGCTATGTTGAAACCCTGCGCGGACGCCGACTGTACGTGCCGGACATCAACGCCTCGAATCAGAACCGCCGGCAGTATGCCGAACGCACAGCGATCAACGCGCCAATGCAGGGGACTGCAGCCGATCTCATCAAACAGGCTATGATCATGGTCGATGCATGGATCCGCTCTTCCGGAGCCCCCGCGCTCATGATCATGCAGGTGCACGATGAACTCGTGTTTGAGGTTGATACGGCCGCTGTCGATGAAGTCGGCTCGACCGTCCGCCGCCTCATGTGTGAAGCGGGCGCTCTGTCGGTGCCGATCGACGTGGACATCGGGGTTGGGGTGAGCTGGGCGGAGGCCCACTAAATCGAAGGACACAGGAACTTCGCGGGGGGTTTGTCGTCGAAGCTGGCGTGGGCGCTTGGATGTGTCCCATGCCCGCTTTCCCTCCCTGAGCGGGCCACCCGGGGGCGACCCCGGGAGTTTGTCGGCCCCGGACTCTCTCCCCTTGCGTCCGGGGCCTCTTTTCGCGGGTAACGTTCAGGTGAGCCAGTCTGTGAGCTGTTTGCGCAGGGTTTCCACGCCGTCGCCGTTGAGCGCTGAGAAGAGTTGCGCCGATACCTGGGGTTGTGCTGCCACGAGCGTCTTCAGTGCGTCACGCGCCGGACCCCGCCCGATCTTGTCGGACTTCGTGAGCACGATATGCAGTGGTCGGGGGCCCCACAGGGCCATGAGTTCAGTGTCGGCCGCTGCGAGCCCCCGCCGGATGTCCACCATCAGCACGAGACCCCGGAGTTCCGTCCGCCGCTCAAGATACCGCACGATGACCTCGGCCCAGGCAGCGCGTGCGTTTGCCGGAACGCGTGCATAGCCGTAACCCGGCAGATCAACGAGGCGCAGATCGTCACTGCCAAGAGTGAACAGATTGAGCAGCTGGGTACGTCCCGGCGTTTTGCTGACGCGCGCGATCCCTGGTCGCGTGATGGCATTAAGCGCGCTCGATTTTCCCGCATTGGAGCGTCCGGCAAAAGCGGTCTCGGCGCCGCCCGCGGGCAGCTGTTCCAGCGCGCTTGCCGAGCGCAGAAACGCGGCGCGCGCGAACTCGGGATATCTGCCTAAGAATTGACCTCGCATCAGACGCTTGCTATATAAGTCCCGGCCTGGATTCCTGGAGTCGTCCGTTGTGCCCGTGGCGGATCCGGGCCAGAACGAAGCGGGTTTCGCCAGAACTATAACAGCAGACAGGGGCGTGCATGAATAAGGTCTGGGCGGTCGTGGTCGGGCTGGCGTGGCTTGGGGTCTTGCCCGGCGCCCGGGCCGCCGACAACACCGCCCCGTGGCGGCAGAAAGCGGCTGAATGCGAGGGCTGTCATGGCCCGGGTGGGGACAGCACGATATCCAGTTACCCGAAACTCGCAGGCCAGAACGCGAGTTACCTCGAGCAGCAGCTCACGGATTTCAAGAATGGCACGCGTCCGGATCCGGTCATGTCGGGGATGGCGGCCGGCCTCAATCCGACGGATATCGGCAATATCTCAACCTTCTTCGCAAATCAGACGATGAGCCCCGCTGGCGCACAGGGGAGCGCCGGGGCGGGCGCGCTCGGGCGCACGGTCTATCGTGAGGGTGACCGGCAGCGCGGTGTCCTTGCGTGCATGGGCTGCCATGGCCCGGCGGGCGCCGGGACCCCGCCTTATTCCCCGCGCATTGGCGGTCAGTGGGCCCGGTACGTTCAGCAGCAGTTGCTCGCGTTCCGGAACGGTACCCGCCGCAACGACCCGTCAGGGATGATGCGGACCATTGCCGCACACATGACGCGGCCCGAGATCGTGGCGGTCTCACAGTACGTTGCCGGGCTTGGCGCCCGTCCAGCGCACCCGTGAGTCCTGTGTGACGCCGGTGTGTGACAGGTCGCGGCGTGACACAGGGCCTGAACCGGATCACAACCATGCCCGTGGGATATCTTCGTGAGACGTGAGGAACAGGATCCCGCAGGCGGGGTCGCGACGATCCGCATGAAGCGCGTCTTCGTCCTCGCCGCGCTGATGCTGGCCGGTTGTGCCATACGCCCGCCCTCGCCCGGCATCGGTCCGCCGATCCCCTGGTCCGCCGTCCGGGGCTGGTCACAAGACCACCAGGCGCGCGCATGGCCTGCGCTGCGCGCACAGTGCCGGCGGCTTGCCATGACCTCCGTGTGGGGGCCGGTGTGTCGTGCCGCAAGCGGTCTGCGGGCGCCCACGAGCGCGGCCGTGCGCGCTTTTATGATGTCCTGGTTCGTGCCGCACGTGATCTATGCCCGCGACGGTCATCGCGCGGGCCTCATCACCGGGTATTATGAACCGGTTGTCGCGGGCAGCCTTACCCGCACCCCGCGTTTTCGCTACCCGCTCTACCGACGCCCGAACAACCTGCTGCATATCGATCTCTCCGCGATTGATCCGGCGCTGCGAGGCCAGCACTTGCGCGGACGCCTCGTCCGCCGGCGCGTCGTGCCTTACTACAGCCGCGACGATATTGCGCACAGCCGTGTGCTGAGCGGTGACCAGATTGCCTGGCTTGCGAGCCCGATCTCGGCGTTCATGATGCAGGTGCAAGGGTCCGGCGTCGTGCGGCTTCCGGATGGCAGGCTCATTGCGCTGCGCTATGCCGACGACAACGGTTATGCGTACCGGCCAATGCTGGCCTGTTTTCGCCGCGAGCATATCGCGCCGCCCACTGAGCTTGATCTGCCCGGACTCAAGGCATGGCTGCATGCGCACCCGCAGGAAGCGATGCGCGTACTCGACTGCAACCCGAGTTATGTGTTCTTCCGTCTGGGTGATGCGGCGCGCGCACCCCTCGGTGCGCTTGGCGTGCGTCTCACGGCGAGACGCAGCATCGCAGTGGACCCGCATTACGTTCCTCTCGGGACGCCCATATGGCTCACCGTGCGGGCTATCAAGCCGCCGATCAGACGCCTGGTGTTCGCGCAGGACGTGGGGGGCGCGATCCAGGGGCCCGTGCGGGCCGATTTTTTCTGGGGTCGTGGCCGGCGTGCAGGGTGGCACGCGGGGCGGATGAAGAATCCGGGAACCGAGGTCGCCCTGCTGCCGCGCCAGATGCCTAGCGTGTCGCCATGATGGCGTCAAATTCACGCCCGAGCACCGCGTGCCGCCAGCCGGAGTGAAACACGGCCGGGTTTCCGCGTGCCGCAGCCTCGACCTCGCGCCGGGTCGCGAGTACCGTAGTGGCCAGCCCGAGACTCTCTGCCTTGGCGCGGATGAGCGTGGCAAGCGCGTCGAACCGGCGTTGCTCCTCCTCGCCGAGCGGCATCGTCGGTTGCCACAGCGGTGTCTCTTGCGGTGCGCCTTCCGCGATCACCGCGACGAGCTCTCCGGCGAACCTCAGCGCCTGCGGTGCGAGTCCCTTGATCCCGTGTAATTCCTGGACGCGGGCAGGATGGCGTGCCGCGATTCGCATGAGGACCTCGTCGCTCAGGATCCACCGACGTGGCCGGTCGAGCCTGCGCGCCGTCTGCTCGCGCCACCGGATCAATGCCCATAACGCCCGTTGCGCCGGTGGCGCGAGCTGGTGCGCGTAGACAAAACGCGCCGCCACCGCGCCGATGCCGTCTTCGTAACGGTCCGCGGACAGCAGACGTCCGCATTCTTCTTCAAACCAGTCGAGACGGCCAAGCTCCGTGAGCTGTTGTACCAGACGCTCATGAAGCATTGGCAGATGCCGGACGTCGTTGCCGGCGTAACATAACTGCTCTTCCGAGAGAGGACGCCTCGACCAATCGGTACGGGTATGGCGCTTGTCGAGCGTGATCCCGAGTTCCGACTGGACGAGCGCCGCATAGCCGGTCTGGTCGTTATACCCAAGCAGCATCGCGGCGATCTGCGTGTCGGCAAGGGGTGCCGGCAGACGTCCACGTCTCTGATGCAGGATCTCGAGATCCTGGCGCAGCGCATGCCCGATCTTGATCGCCCCGCCCTCAAGCGCCGCAAACAGCGGATCGATATCCTGCGCCAGCGGATCCACACAGTAGACCCCGTCCGGGGTCGCGACCTGGATGAGACACAGTCTCGGACGAAACGTCCGCTCGCGCAGGAACTCCGTGTCGATCGCGACCCAGGGCGCGTTCCAGACCTCGCGGGACAGCGCCTCAAGCGCTTCCGGTCCGGCAATGAACTGATCCACTCGAAACCGTTGCCTAGCTTCTCAGGGGGGGCAAGTTTATCATGGCCTCTGATCCAGACACGCGACCCCATGCATCTTCATATCCTCGGCATTGGTGGCACCTTCATGGCCGGACTCGCGGCGCTCGGGAAAGAGCGGGGAGACCGCATTACCGGCTCGGATCTCGCGATCTATCCGCCTATGAGCACCCAGCTCAAGGCGCTCGGAATCGAGTGGACCGAGGGTTATGACCGGGCGTTTCTCGACCCGCGTCCCGATCTCGTCATCATCGGCAACGTGCTGTCGCGCGGCAATCCCGCGATCGAGGCCCTGCTCGACAGCGACGTGCCCTATCTCTCCGGGCCGGAATGGCTTGCACAGGCAGTGCTGCGCGACCGGTGGGTGCTCGCGGTCGCCGGGACGCACGGCAAGACCACGACGGCGAGCCTGCTCGCCTTTATC
>JAJYDT010000163.1 GCA_021777335.1 Pseudomonadota bacterium
GCGGAACCAGCTGCGGCAAAATCAGCACGGAAACCATGCTGACCCATGACGTCGTCCCGTACCGCGCGCTGCGGGACGACATTTCGCGGCAGGAACGCGCGACCAGCACTCGGGTGTCGGGCCGGAGCTGACCCGATCGGGTCATTCACTCCGGCGTCTTCAGAACTGCGGGCGGTGGGCCGGGTATTGATCCCCCGGACCACCTTGCCGGTGCGTAACGGGTCATGCCTGCCGCCGCTTTCACGATGGCGCGGCAGTACCGACTTGCGGAATCAGCGCGGGTTCTCTGTGTGGTTTCCACCCACATTCCGCTGCAGCGGGCAAGGATCCAGCCTTACGTTACGCCCAAGATCGAGCTTTCGGACCAGAGAACCGAGAAGGTGGACGTGCAGGTCCTGCGCTTCGTTTTCCAGTTCCGTGGGGCCAGCCTTCCTCTTTTCATTCAGCCCCTGGCATCATGTCCTGATTCCGGAGAGCCGCCTCAGGCTGCCATTGGGCTTTACCTGACCTGGCACGGTACGAGGGGCGATCGTCGACGATCAGATTGATGGGATGGTGGCTCCCATGCGGGAGGCGCCTGAGAAGCTCGGTGAATACGGCGGCGCCACGCACGATTCATCTTCGAAGAAAATCTTAACCTGTTTGCGCCTGGCCGCACGCCGGATCTTCGGGTACTCCTCCTTGAGCCAACGTTCTGACAGGAAAGCGTCCTGCTGCTAGGCCCGGAAGAGCGGCGGCTGACGGGTCAGCCCCGCTGCGCGAGGAGGCACCCGACCGGCACCGGATTCAGCATCACGCCGAACGGCACACAATGAGTGTGCGGGTCTGGGCACGCGTCTACAGCGCAGAAGAAAACCTGGGCTGCAGCGGATTGTTCATCGTCACAGCGTCATAGATCCAGCACCAACAGTCGCATTCCTGCCGATGGCCCAGGACCACGACGGCCACGGCCCAAGTACCTGAGAGAAACCTGCGATCCGATCGATCGCCGCAAAGTCTTCGAGACTTAATGATGGATGCTTACCCCTGTCATGACCGAAACCTGCGGATGAATTTAGAATGATTTCATACTAGAAATACACGCCCCTTCCAACTCATTTCATGCTGGAACGGGCTACACTGAAAAGGACTATTGATTGATATCAATCAAGGGTGGCTCAGCATCGCCGGCACAGTCTTTGCACAGCTTCTGAATAACAATGAAGTGTCGAACAACATTATGATAGATAATAAATCTACTGTTCCCAATGGCATTCGATCAATGGACGCGGGCACAAGGTTGCGGCGCCACCATAGCGCAGCGCGCCATCCCGACCGCCCCATCGCGTCCACTCATCCTGACAATCCGGCTCACCATCAATCCAGAAGGAGATTAAGCAGTGAAATCAAAATACATCCGCGGTATTCGCGGTACTGGTCTGTCGAGGGGAAAGAAGAGCGTCAAGCGGGCGGGCACAGAACTACCGGCCTCGTTTTCCATGTTCAGTATTGCTGGAGACCTAGATGCAATGAACCGTAAGAACAAAAACTATCCGTTTGCGGGCGCACTGCTCGCCATTGCTTTGTGTGGCGCCTCGGGCACGGCGATGGCCGGCTCCTTTGTTCCGGCCGCGAACGTCCAGCTGGGCACCCTGGGTTACGGGCTGGGGCTCACGTTTGCCGTGGTGCCCAAGACGTTCAATGTCCGGACAGGTTTCAACACATTCAGCTTTTCGCGCTCGAAGGTCTATGACGGCGCGAATTTCAATGGGAACATCAAGTTCCAGAACATGCCAATCCTGGCAGACTGGTACCCCTTCCATGGCGCGTTCCATCTGACTGCAGGTGGCTGGTACAACAACAACAAGATCACCCTCACAGGTGTGCCGAACTCCGGCAGCACGTACACGATCAATGGCAACACCTACTCCGCCTCACAGGTCGGCTCGCTCACGGGGCAGGCCAAGTTCAAAACCTTTGACCCCTACGTCGGCATTGGCTGGGGCAACCCCATGTGGGGCAGTACGTGGGATGCGAGCTTCGATATAGGCGCACTCTACGAGGGCGCTCCGCAGATCTCCATTACCGCGACCGGTGCGGCCGCCAATCAGGCGCTGGCCTCCGATCTGGCTCAGGTTCGCAACACCGCGACCACCGACACTGCGAATTACAAGTGGTGGCCGGTTATCCAGTTCGGTGTGAGCTACCGGTTCTGAGCTACCCGCTTGTGCGCCGGCTCCGCGTGATACGCGACAGGACGTCCAGGTCTCTCTCGCGTACCCGGTTTGAGCCGGCGCACTCCTTGTGTTTTCGTCTCTGGCTACGGCGCGGCCGCCCGGCGGTCGAGCGGGCGTGCGGAATCCATCGGGGCAGATAGATTTTCGTGCAGCCAGCGGCTCATGGATGCGAAGAGCACGTCGACCGCGCCATGATCGGTGGCGCCAAAACAATTGCTTTCTCGCAGTCCTGCTCCCAGGGTCAACAAGCCGATCATCTCCAACCTGGCTTTTGACATCACCAGCACGTCGCCGACGAAGATGTTGTCGAGTTTGTCGGCGCGCGTGACGATCATCCGATAGCGCACCCCGTCACGCGCATCCACGCATTCGAATCGAAAC
>JAJYDT010000164.1 GCA_021777335.1 Pseudomonadota bacterium
CGGCTGCGCGGCTGCTGGAGCTGCTGTCACGCGATCCGCGACCACCGGCGGAAATCTTCGGATCTCTGCCGAACACTTTCAATACTCCGGAGCTGCACATCAAGCTGGGCGAGGGCGAGCACTACGTCGTGGTGAGGGAGCTGATGGAGCGCGCGCGGTTCCCGGGAGCGCGCGTGACCACGCTCGACGGGCTGCGCGTGGACTATAGTGACGGCTTCGGTCTTGTACGTGCCTCCAACACAACTCCGGTACTGGTGCTGCGGTTCGAGGCCGACAACGTTGCCGCGCTAAACCGCATACAGGACGACTTCCGGGCATTGATTAACCAGGTACGACCCGGGCTTTCACTGCCGTTCTGAGCCTTCGCCCCGCCACCGGCCCGCGATTCCTCAGCGCGCCGCGAAGCCGGAAAGATGCACCGTAAACACACCCCTACCGACGACACCACCAGGTGCCGTCCAGCGGCACGACCGGCCATCCTGCGCGGCCCGCCACCGGTCGTTTCTCTTTCGGAAATTTGCCCCTTGAGCGCCTGCGCAGTCTTGCAAATTCATACCGCTGGCCTACGGTTAATCAACCGCATCGGTGATATTCCGCAGCACACCTGCGTGTCGACCTTCCTCCAATACCGAAGGAGTCCTTCACATGACAAGGAAAAACGGACAGATCACTTCTGCCGACGCATTGAACCCCGCATTCCCCGTGATTTTCGGACCGATTCTGCAACCTGCCACACCGAAAGCAAGCCGCCAAGAAAATTCCCGAGCCAACACCGGCGCCGCGGGTACGCCGAACAGCGATGCCGATGCGTTCTTTCGGGCCAACCCCGATGCCTTGCTCGAAGGACTTCTGACCGAGACCCTCGCAGCGTTTAGAGGTCCGGCTTCGGACTGACTGCACCCCTCGCAATATCCGCCCAGTCCGGATTGCAGGGACAGAAACCCGCTCCGGACTCGGGCGGCACTTACGGCTTGCGGCAAAACTGCCGTGGTTGAGCCCATTCGGAACACCGTTCGCTGGCTATCCCGCGGACAGCGTCTATTATTTATAATTATTTCCATTAAAAGTGCCAAAGCACGGGGCAAAAGCCGAGTCCGGAATCACCCCCATGTTCCGTTCCTCCCGGGCCCTGCATCGCCAACGAGATCGCATTGATCCAACGCGACCTCACCGTCTCCTGCACCGGCATTGTTGGCGAGATCCATCTCTGTAGGAATGGCACGTTTTATGCTTAGATTTTAGCCCATAGGGACATACAAACGAACCATCTGAAAAATACTGTTACTACCCAGAGAGGGTCGGTCTCATGGCATGCAGTCACACGAAAAACTGTGAGCTTTTCCCGCAGTTCGCACTGAATCCTGCACTGAAAGTCTGGCAGGTTCACTACTGCGAAGGCGAATTCACCCAATGCGCGCGCTATCAGCGTTCCCTCGAAGGGCAAACAGTTCCTCTGAATCTGCTGCCCAACGGCAAGCGCATTGAAACACCGCGCACTTCGACCGCCTACGGTGCGGCGGCCCTTTTCAATGCGATCCTGAAGGATCGCGTGCACATGGTGGAGTCCCTGCTGCGCACCGGTGTCAATATCAGCGTCCGCAATCCTGAGGGCATGACTCCGCTCATGGTGGCGGCAACCCGCGGCAATATTCCCATCATTCGCCTGCTACTTTCCAAGGGCGCTGACGTCTCCGCGACCAACCTGCATGGGATGAACGCCCATGACTTGGCGGTCCAGACAGGGCTCTCGCAGGCCGCCAAGATCATCGCTGCCGGCGGCGGGCGGCCGAGCGGCATTCCCCTGCCAAACACCGTCACGGAGCCCGTAACGGAACACCGGGAAGCGCAAGAACAACCGGTGCGCCCGCCGCCGGCGCAGGTAGTACCGCTCGCGGGCGAACGCCCGCGCGCTGCCGATCGCGGACAAGGCTATTGCCTGTGTATCCCGACGCACAATGCCCACGAGCTCGCCCCGGAAATCGCACATACCTGCGGCGACTGCTACGTCGCCATCGAGGCGATGGTCCACAAGGCAGCGGCCGACGACCAGAGCTTTGCCACGGTCATCGTGATCACCGGTCCTGTTGGCGACGAGGACACGATCCTGGGCGTAGTCCGTCGTCTCGAGACATTCAGCGCAGTATCGGGTCCGATCCGCTGCATGCGGCTCGAATCAATCGCAACGCCGGAACTGGCGAGAACCGCGACATGATGAACTACTGGCCGTGGTGGCTCGGATCTTTGGCGCTCGCAGCCATCACTATCGGCTTCTGGCTGCTGTTGCGACGCCCGCTGGGCGTTTCCGGCAGCTGGGCAAATATCGTCGGCTGGCGTGAGGCACGGACCGTTGCGCGGGCCGAAGCCCCTTTGCGCGTCAACGCAGCAGCCATGGGTGACGCCCTGCTGGCTGCCACTCTGGCCGAATTCGGCGAACAGGCCACACTCCAGTCCCTGTCGGGGCCGGGTGCAGTTGCCAGGTCTCCGTCCAAAACAATCTCGCCGCCCGTGCGCGCA
>JAJYDT010000011.1 GCA_021777335.1 Pseudomonadota bacterium
CAGGATAGCTGGAGTGTTCGGTCCCGATACGCCCACGCGTACCCACTCGGTATCGGCGTCAGCGAGGGTGACCTTGGCGCGCAGCACGAACATTTTCAGGCGCTTGAGCGTTGGTTCCGTCAAGCTTGCGGGCAACTGCAGGAAATAGACACCGTCGCGCATCAAGATCCGGAATATGGCAAACATGCGGCCCTGCGGGCTGCAATACGCGGCAATCTCGCTGTGCGTGGCGGTGACCAGGCGGACGTCGTTGCTGAGCTGGCCCTGGAGAAAGCTGCCGGCGTCTTCCCCGGCGGCGGTGATCAGCGACAAATGCGACAGATCTGCTATGACGTCGCTGCCAGCAGCGCGGTGGAGTTCAGACTGCGGGTCTCCGAAGTGGACCACTTCATCGTCGGCCAACACTGCGCCCGCACCTCGCAGAAAATCCCGCCATTCGTGACTTGACCGCATCATTCTGTCCCATCCTTTGCCTGGTACGCGTCGGGCAGGCAGTTCCGGTTGGAGCGCGTCCGGAGACAGCCGCTGTATATCTGATGGACATTGTACTGTAGGCCGGCGCGGAAGTTGAATCGTGTCCAACGCGGGCGCAGTCCGCCTCTGGACGAGACCGGCGCCGAGAGGGGTCCTTTCAATGCAATCTACGCCCGGGCGGACTCTGGCTGCGGGTTAGATACTCCCCGCCGGACCGATCCGGCTGCAAGCAAGTGATCTTCCCGAGTCAACCGTCTTCCCATTGTGGAGTTGCTGAGCCGACCACCCAATAGCGCGTACTTTCTCAGGCCGCATAACGGACAGGTTGCTCCTGAAAGAAGCTCCTGATCACAGGGGGTTGCTTCTGCCGCCGGTAGAGATGACGGCGCACACCGCCCATGAGCTCGCTACGGTGGGTCGGGCAGCTCTTCCCAGGGTCGTTGGTTTTGACGTCCGGGTTGGGCAGCTCATCGCAGTGGAGCTCCGGACAGCAGCCCGGCATCCAGATGAGCCGCTGCCGGTGCTGCTCCACGAAGCGGCGGACCTCGCCCGATCGGTGCGCGCGATGCCCTTCGACAAGAGGTAGATCCGTCCCGGGTTGTCTTTCAACGACCGCTTCGGGAACTTAACGAAGACCGGTGCCTTAAACTTGCCCTGAAACACCATGAAGGAAAGCGCCCCACGCTCACCGCCGAGCGCGTCCAGGGATAAAACGGCAGTTTCCACTGATCGGGCATCCGGACGCACTATTTAGTGATCTGATCAGTAACTCGCATCCCGTTTCTGCAAAGAAAGCGAAGAAATAATGCCGTTATTGTCGCGCCGTTTCTTTCCGCAAAGATTAGATTAATGTTAAACTAGATATGAGACTCTGGACGGGGTGGGCTCGCCGGCAGCTTGTTCGTCACCGAGCGGCAAAATAAGCCGCAGCTTCAGGTTCGAGGCGCGCTAGAAACCAATGCCGCAGCGGCGATTTGTGCATGGAATCAATGCAGATTTGTTGATAAGTCCGCTTTTCAGCGGACAGAAAAGGTGTAGTAATTTGTGCCGCTGCCGCTCCATGGACGTTATTGGGGCTGCTATCGGGAATAGCATGACGGCTGACTGCTCGGGCGGTTGCGCTGGCACGCGGCATTTGGCGTCGGGGAGCACGCTGCATGATCCGTATTTTCAAGCATTACGTCTCGGCATCACTGCTGGTTCTCGGCGCCGTAGAGACCCTCATTTTGTTTCTTTCGATGTACGTCGGGGTGGGGATCCGGTTCTGGGGGCAGCTTCGCGGCACTTCCTCCATCAGCGAGGTACTGCCGATTTACCCGAAGGCAATCGCTTTCGCATTGATCATGCTCGGCATCATGATCGCCATGGGCCTGTACCAGAGGGAACATCAGCCGCAGCTATGGCATTATGGACGGCTTGGAGTGAGCTTCATTGCCGGGCTCGCCGCCATGACTCTGCTCTTCTACGCGGTGCCGCAGCTGTTTCTCGGACGCGGAGCATTCAGCATCGCCTATATCATCGCGTTTTCAGCAATCGGCGTTGTCCGTTTCAGCTATTTCAAACTAACCGGTTACAACGCCAACAAGCGTCGCGTACTCGTGCTCGGGACCGGAACGCGTGCCGCGAAAGTGGACGCTCTGGAAAAATCGGGAAATGGCCAGCAAGGATTTTGCGTTGTAGGGTATCTTGCACTGCAGGGCGCACATCATTTTGTTTCCAAGGACAAGATTCTGACCGACGATGTGTCGCTGTGCGCTATCGCGAAGAAATACAATATCGACGAAATCGTGATCGGGGTCAGAGACCGGCGAGACGGCGGGTTGCCGATTGATGACGTTCTCATGTGCAAGCTCAATGGAATCGATATCATCGACCTGCCCTCGTTTTTCGAGCGCGAGACCGGTTATGTGCAGCTGCAGGTGATGAATCCGAGCTGGATGATATTTTCCGACGGCTTCGACCGCGGCCCGCTTCGGGATGCCAGTAAGCGGATGTTTGATGTGATCGCCAGCATGTTGCTGCTCGCGATATCGCTACCGGTGATGGTCATCACGGCGGTACTCATAAAACTCGATAGTTCGGGGCCTATCCTTTACCGGCAGGAGCGTGTGGGGCAGGGGAATGCACCGTTTGACGTTCTGAAGTTCCGCAGCATGCGCACCGATGCCGAAAAGGACGGCAAGCCGCGCTGGGCCAGCCACAATGATGATCGCATCACGCGGGTTGGTCGGGTGATTCGCAAACTCCGGATCGACGAGCTGCCGCAGATATTCAATGTGCTCAAAGGGGAGATGAGTTTTGTCGGGCCGCGGCCGGAAAGGCCGTATTTCGTCGAGCAGCTGTCGAAGCAGATTCCTTTTTTCATGTGCCGTCACAACGTCAAGCCGGGGATTACCGGCTGGGCTCAGATACGCTGTTCCTATGGCGCCTCGGTGGAAGATGCGATCGAAAAGCTGCAGTATGACCTTTACTATGTGAAGAATCACAGCCTGTTTTTGGATCTGGTCGTACTGTTCCAGACCGTGCAGGTCATACTTTTCGGAAAGGGGTCGAGGTAACCGCAACCGCAAGGGTCTCTGCCGTGTGCAGCGTTGGCGCCGATCCGGTGCTTGGCCCAGCGTGCCGGGGCTGGTTGTCACGGCCCGGATGTCGCGGGTCGGAGCGGGGTGTTTTGGTGCGAAGCGTGGCTTTGCATGCGGTAGCGTACCTGAATGGCACCGATTAGCAGTGTCGTGCCTATCTGCCATGAGCGGGCCGCGGACTGTCCGGGTCGTGTGTGGTGTCCAACGTGGCGAACAGCGAGTGTGTGCGGATGACTGATCTGTTCGGTGACCCAGCTAAGTCCCGGGAGCCAGGCGTTGCCGGGACCGGCGCAATATCGATCACGAACGCTATGACCGTGGATGTGGAGGATTACTTCCATGTTTCGGCTTTTGCGAAAGTCATCGATCGCTCACAGTGGGACCGCTACGAGTGCCGCGTCGAAAACAATACTCGCAAGTTGCTCGGGATGCTGGCGCGCAATGAGGTCAAGGCAACGTTCTTCGTGCTAGGCTGGGTTGCCAGTCGCTATCCCGGCCTGGTGCGTGAAATTGCGGACGCCGGACACGAGATTGCCTGCCACGGGCTCACTCACAGGCTTGTGTACGAGCAGACGCCACGCGAATTCCATGATGAAACCAAGACCGCAAAGGCGCTTCTGGAAGACATTGTCCAGGCTCCCGTCAATGGATACCGCGCTGCCAGCTATTCGATTACCGGCAGATCCCTGTGGGCTATCGATATCCTCGCCGAATTGGGTTTCCGGTACGATTCAAGCATATTTCCGATCCGGCATGACCGTTACGGAATTCCGGGGGCTACCCGGCTACCGCACTGGCTGCATGGCGCAGGCGGCGCGAAGCTGCTGGAGTTCCCGCTCAGCACCAAGGATCTCGGATTCCTGCGTTTGCCGGTTGCGGGCGGTGGATACTTCAGGCTTCTTCCCTACTCGGTTACGCGCAGGGCGCTCGCAAGCATCAACGTTAGCGAGGGGATTCCGTTCATTTTCTACCTGCATCCCTGGGAGATCGATCCTGGTCAGCCGCGGATCCGCGCGGGTCGGCTGTCGCGCTTCCGGCACTATACTAATCTCGCGAAGTGCGAATCCATGTTAAACCGGCTGCTGGGTGAGTTCCGTTTCGGGACAGTATGCGAAAGCCTGGGTGAGATCGGTCTGTGGCCAGGGGTAGGATCGGACCCGCAGGACACCAGTCGGTCGCTGGATCCCGGTACCATAAGCCGATAATTCGCGATCGCTGCCGGCGACAGGACTTCCCATACCATGAGTACCGTGCCGCAGAACAGGAAAAGTCTCGGGAAGATGAATACGACTGGTTGTGACTCCGAACCGGCAGTGTGCATATCGGGTTCACGCGTGGAGGATCCGGCCGTAGGTGTCCCGCACGAAGGGGTGGAAATCGCACCATTGGGGGTCGAATCCGTTGCCGAGTGGGACGCTTATGTAGATCGTCATCCGCAGTCAAGCCTGTACCATAGCTCCGTATGGCACGGAGTGATTCAGGAGGTTTTCGGGCATGAGGTGATCCGTCTTGCCGCGCGCGATGCCGCGGGTCTGGCAGGAGTGCTGCCGTTGGTGCGGTTGCGCAGTCGCCTGTTCGGAGACTATATGGTGTCGATGCCGTTCTTCAATTACGGCGGTGCGCTGGCGCGGTCTGAAGCGCTTGCCCGGCAGTTGATGTCGGTTGCTGGTGAAGAGGCACGTCGGGTCGGATGCGGCCATGTGGAATTTCGCGATACGGTCGCGCATGAAGGCTGGATGGTGCGGACCGACAAGGTGGCGATGCAGTTGAAGTTGCCCGGGACTTACGAGCAGCTCTGGGGTGCGCTCGGAGCCAAATTGCGGGCACAGATACGTCGACCGCAGAAGGAGGGTGCCGAGGTGCTGCGCGGGGGGGCGGAGTTTCTGCCCCAGTTTTACGCGGTGTTTGCCCGCAACATGCGGGATCTCGGAACCCCCGTGTATTCGCGATCGTTTTTCGAGGCGATCCTGCGTGCCCTTCCGGACAGTGCCTCAATCGTCCTGGTACGGCACAAACGGCGACCTGTCGCGGCTGGCTTCCTGCTCGGATTCCGGAATGGCCTGGAGATACCCTGGGCATCGTCGCTGCGGGAATACAATCCGTTGGGCGTGAACATGCTGATGTACGCGGAGACGCTCAAGGCGGCGATCGAAAGCGGATACCGTGTGTTTGACTTCGGGAGAAGCTCCATTGACAGCGGTACGTACCGCTTCAAGAAGCAGTGGGGAGCTTCGGCACAACAACTCTACTGGCATTACTGGTTGGCCGAGAACCGGGAAATGCCGCAGCTTACCCCAGGCAATCCGAAGTATCAGCTAGCAATCGCCGCGTGGCGACGCCTGCCCGTTTGCATCGCAAACGGGCTGGGACCGATGATTGTAAAGTATTTGCCATGAAGGCTTCGCGGCCCCGACAGCCGGTGCTACGGCGAGTGTCCGGGCTGACTAACGAAGAGGGCGGCGCTGCTGGATTGCCGCGACCGGCGAGGTGGTTTTCATCCGGAGGCCGAGCGATGCGGGCATCGCAATGATCGCGGCGGTATCGTCGGCGGGGTCTGGAATAACTGAGTACTGGGATGGACAGGAGCGGGGAACGTGATGGGAGACAGTGGGCAGCGGCCTGGCGTCGGTTTCGGTCCAACGGAGGGATCGATTTGGCCGGGAATCCGCCGTTACGCCGGATTCCCGGTCGGGTGCAGGAAATTGCGGCGTCTGCCGTGAAGGAATCTACGCTATCGGCAGCAACGACCAGCATGGCACAGAAGCGCAAGATTCGGGTCCTGATTATCGACCAGGCGACCGCGTTCGGCGGTTCCATCGTCGTGGCTGCACGTCTGCAGCGCGCGCTCGACCCTTCGAAGGTCGAGAGCCAGGTGATCAGCGAGATGGATCCCGAACTCCTGCGCAGCCAATTTGGGGAGTGGGGGAAGTTCAAAGTTATCAGGCATTTTTTCAGTTATGCCGATCATGCCCGGATAATGCGATGGCTCAGCAGGATGCCGATGCGCGGTCTGATCACGCGCCCGGTGATGTATGTGATGTTCCTGTTCTCGACGTCGGTGAACGCCGTATACACCTGGCGGGTCGGCTTGCGCATTGTCCGGGAAAAAATCGACGTGGTTCATCTGAACAACGGACTGGACAATTCCGAAGCGGCGCTGGTGGCCTGGCTGCTGGGTCGCCGGTTTCTGGTTCATGCGCACGGCCCCAGCAACTTCGGAATCCTGCGCCGTTTCCTGGCGCGCCGGGCGCACGGTTTTGTGGCGGTATCCACCCACATAAAGGAAGGCCTCGTGCAGGAGGGGATTCCCGAACAGTTGATCGAGGTTATGCCCAATCCGGTCGAGGTAATGATGATCGATTGCCCTGCGGCGCGGGCCGTACGGGCCCGGTATGGTCTGCGGCCGGAACAACAGGTTTTCGGAATATTCGGACGGATCGTCGGCTGGAAGGGGCATCGCGAGTTCGTGTTGGCGGCAAGCGATGTGCTGAGGTGCATGCCGGAGGCGGTCGCAGTCGTGGTCGGGGATGTTTCGGACGGAGACCGGAAGCTGTGGGACGAGTTGCACGACCTCGTCCGGCAGCAGAAACTCGAGGACCGGTTCATCTTCACCGGCTATATCGCCAAGGTCGTCGAGATGTACGGAATCATGGATGTGGTCGTACACGCGTCGATCCGTCCTGAGCCGTTCGGTCTCGTGATCACGGAAGCGATGGCTTGTGGAATTCCCGTGGTGGCGTCCAATCTCGGCGCCCCCCGCGAAATCATAGACGACGGGAAGGATGGGTTGATCGTGGATCCGAAGGACACGCCAGCATTGGCGCGTGCCATCCAGGCCTTGCTCACCGATGAACGCCTGCGCAGCAAAATGGGAGACCTGGCGCGCCGCAAGGTGCTCGCCAAATACAATGCGGACGAGTATGCGCGCCGTATGGAGCAGGTTTATCGGCGTGTCATGAGGGACAATCGGGTGCACAGGGCCCGCCGGTGACCGGTCGAGACCAGGCAGCCATCACACTCGATCAATGAGAATGCCGTGAGCCGAGAAACGCAAACGCTGGTTAGGCATACCGCCATCTATGCCTTCGGTACGATTCTGAGCAACCTGGCGAGCATAATTATGCTGCCGATCTATACGCGCCATCTGAGCCCGTCGGATTATGGCGTGATCGAGTTGCTTTCCGCGACGGTCGGTCTGTTTTCGGTCGTGTTCGGTCTGCGGGTGGGGGAGGCGATATTCCGTTATCATGCGAGCTATCAGGAGGACCGCGACAAGAACGAGGTGGTATCCACTGCCCTGATCCTGGTGGCGGGTCTCACACTGTGCGGGCTGCTGCTGATGATGGGCCTGGGTAATGAACTATCGCTGGTGGTGTTCGGTACTACCAAGCGTGCCGCCGCGATGCGCCTGTACGGCATCACGTTTCCGCTTTCGGCGCTTGTGGAAATTGTTTTCATCAGCTTGCGTGCGGAACAGCGTCCTTGGTCGTTCGTGGCGCTCAGTACACTGCGGCTCGTGCTGCAGCTGGGCTTCAACATCTATTTTGTTGTGATCGAGCATCTGCGGGTGTCCGGCGTCATCTACAGCGCTCTGCTCTCAGGCAGCATCATGTTCGTCGTGCTTGCGATTTACACCCTGTCACGCACCGGGCTGCGGTTTTCGCGCACCAAGGCCCGCGAGCTTGCAGTGTTCAGCTGGCCGCTGGTTCTGTCGGCGGTGGCGACGTTCTTTTTCACCAGCAGCGACCGGTTTTTCCTTCGGCACTTCAGCAATACCGCAGAAGTGGGCATTTATAGCCTGGGGTACCGGTTTGGTTATCTGCTGCTTGCCATAGGCTGGGCGCCGTTCTCGGGCATCTGGGATAGCCAGCGCTACGTTGTCCTGAAGAGCGAGAACCCCCAGGCCATTTTCAACAAGACCTTCGTCGTTGTCAGTCTGACGCTAATATTCGGGGCTTTGGGCATTTCTGTGTTCGCGCAGGATGTGTTGCGAATCATGTCTAATCGCAATTTTTGGGATGCCTATGAGGTGGTGCCGATGATCGTCATCGCCTACGTGTTCCAGGCATGGACTTCCTTTACGAACGTCGGCCTGCTGCTCCACGGCAAGACCATGCATACATTCTATTCGACTATTGCGGCCGCCATTATTGCCGCCGTGGGCTACGTGATTTTGATACCGCGTTTCGGAGCGGTCGGGGCGGCGGTTGCCACGCTGTTCGGTTTCGCGGCGAGGTTCGTATGGATCTATAGGGTATCGCAGTCTTCATATAACATGGGTCTGCGGTGGGGAAAGGTCGTCAAGATCTGCGTTCTGGCAGGCAGTGTCTATCTGCTGTCGCTTTTTGTTCCGGGCAGGCTCGGCTGGGCAATCGTGATTCATGCGATGGAGATGCTGCTGTTCATCGGACTGCTGCTGGCTCTGCCGGTTTTCGATCCGCAGGAGCGCGCCCGGATCGTGTCGTTGATCCGGAATCCGCGGGCGGTTCGGGCCTTTTTCTACGCGGCCGACGGCTCGTGAGCACGAAGGGGCTCTGGGCCAGCGCAGTGATCGCGTCAATCAATCCGATTTGCGAGGTCGGAACATTCCCGAGGTGTCCATGCAGGCATTACCGGATGTAAACCTGTTCATCATCGGTGCAATGAAATCGGGCACGACGTCCTTGCACAACTATCTCAACGAGCATCCCGCCATATTCATGTGCGAGCCGAAAGAGCCGGGATTCTTCGTCGAGGAGCTGGCGTTGTCGAAGGGGTTAGAGTGGTACCGTGGCCTGTTCGCGCGGGCGGATGGCAAGGTTATCCTGGGTGAATCCAGCACCCACTATACGAAGTTGCCGGTCTACAAGGGGGTGGCGGAGCGCATCGCCAGATTCAACCCTGATGCGCGCTTTATCTATCTGATGCGCGATCCCGTCGAGCGCGCCATCAGCCATTACTGGCACAACGTGCGCGACATGAAGTGGGGCCAGGAATGGCGCAGCATGCTGTCGGCTGTCAGACACGATCCGCAGTACGTGGCATTCAGCGACTATGCGATGCAGCTGAAACCTTATCTCGACATTTTCGGACGCGAACGCGTGTATGCGACCACCTTCGAACGCATGGTCGAAAATCCGGATGACTTGTTGCGGGAAATATTCGAATGGCTGCGGGTGGACAGCGGGTTCCGGCCAGAAGGTATACGCAGGCGCTGGAATGCGGCGCCTGCCGAGTCAAAGCGCGTCGGCGGTTTCGGGATTCTAAACCGGCTCCGGTATTCCCAAGCCTGGGACAGGTTGGCGCCGGCAGTTCCGCGGAGCCTGCGGCGGATCGGGACCCGTCTTGCGGAAAGGCCTGTGGATCGCTCGTCACAGGATGTCGCCGCCGTGGAATGTTATTTGAGGACTATTCTGCTCGAGAAGACCGAAGGGTTAAGTGCGACGCTCGGGCGGGATTTCAGCGAATGGACTACGCTCTATCGCCGTTAGGCGCCGGCGGCGCGCACGGCACACCGGGCAGACGGGGCAACGGTTCGCCGGGGTCCCGGTCCGGATGGGCTTTGAACCGGACCGGGTGTTGCATCGGGACGACGGAGCGAGACATGCTGGGAGTGGGCCTGGTGAGTCAGACTGCTGCGTCGGTCCGGCTTATGGTGGGGGCGGAAGGATATGATCGGGGCGGGGGATTCACGAAGCTCAGAGCAGTGTGGGTCTTGTCGCGCTTACGGAATTCCGGAAAAGGTCCATAGAATGATGCGGCGCACAAAAAATATTCTGAAACAGGCAATCATCCGCTCGCTGGCACATCCTCGGGTATGCACAATATTGAACCCCTGGACCAGACGCCTTGGCACGGTGTTCATGATGCACCGCTTCGAAGACCCGACACAGGGAGTGTACGGCCACTCCGTGGAATTCGTGGAAGCTGTGTTGAAGCGCCTGCGGCGCCGGAACTACCGGATAGTATCGCTTCGGGAGCTGATCGACGATCTCAATCGCGGTGCGTCTTGGAAAGGGCACAGGGTGGCGTTCACGTGTGATGACGGTACCTATGACCAGGCGGAAATCGCGGCACCTTTATTCGAGCGCTACGATTGTCCGGCCACGATATTCCTGGTCACGGGGTTCATGGACCGGGTTTTGTGGCCGTGGGACGACCAGGTGGCGTACGTGCTCAGGCATACGGCGCGCACGTCGGTGACGATCCGGGCCGACTCACAGACGCTGTCATATGATCTGTGCACCGATGCGCAGCGTGTCCTTGCTACGGAGGACCTGCGCCTGCGCTGCAAGTTGATGACACAGACCGAGTTTCTCGCCGTGCTCGATGGTCTGTCCGAGGCGACCGGGGTGGCGATTCCGCAATCAGCGCCGTGCGCATACGCGCCCATGACCTGGGACGATGCCAGGACGCTCGAGGGCACTGGGCTTTTCTCCTTCGCACCACATTCGGTGAGTCATCAGATCCTGACGAGTATGTCGGACGACCAGGCGCGTGATGAGATCACGGTTTCCTGGCAGCGGATCTGCCACGAGCTGGCCAAGCCATTGCCCGTTTTCAATTTTCCCAGTGGGCTTTTCGGAACACGCGAGGTTGGATTCGTGCGTGCCGCCGGGCTTTCGACGTTTGTCTCGACGGTCGCTGGCTACGTCCATTGCCGCCCGAACGCGGAAAGTGCGGACCTGCCGTGGCGGATCGATCGGTTCAACTTTCCGGAGACGCTGGAGGATTTCCTGCAGTACAGCACATGGATCGAGTGGGGGAAGGATCAGTTGCGTTCCAGGATGCGTAATTCATGACGTTAAATACCATGGGCATAGGCACGGGTCGAAGGCCCAGGTCACGCTGCTCGGACTTTGGGGCAGTCCACCGGACCCATATATTGCCGATCCGTTCGGTTGTGACGACGGCTATTTCCAGACGTGCTACGTGCGTATCGATGCGGGTGTTGCCGGCATTCTGGATCAGATCGGGAGATGGCCCGTTGCCGGCGGTGATCCAGATCCTAGATCCATCCGGACAGCCTCGCCAGCAAAGAGGTCTCGTCGCGGGTGATGTCCTGGTGCACGGAGATTCGTCGGATCATGTAACGGTCTGCGGCGATGCTGTGCCAGCCGTGCAGAGTTGAGCACGCCGCGAGATAATGTTCCGCAACCAGCGAGCGTACCGTGGCGGTGGCGTCTCCATTGGGATAGCAGAACAATGGAGCCTCGCAGCCGGCATTGCTCTCAATGACGAATCTGGATCCGGCGATCTCGTCGTGTAGTCTTTCGGGGGTCAGGGCATCGGACAGCCGAGTGTGCCGACGCGTATGGGATCCGATCGAGATGAGTCCACTGCCTACCATCGTGCGGATCTGCTCCCAGCTCAGAATCTGGGCAGCCCCGGACGATCCGGCATCGCCCAGACGCGATGCCATGGCGTCGACGCGGGCACACAGCGTGGCGTCGTCGTCACGCTTGGCACCATTGATGATGCGATCCAGCCGCTCCGGATCCAGCTCCCGCTCGGATGATGGCATCGGCATATCAAGGGCACGTAGCCAGGCGAACTCGCTGAAGGAGTAGAGTTGGGCTGCGTGCCGCGCCAGACCTTGTCGCAGCAGGAGTCCCAGCCGTTCCGGCCAGAAGAGGCGTCCAGTGCCCACCAGGTCGGACACCACGAAGATCGTTGCCGGCACGTCTTCCTCGGTTAGTACCGGATATGCATACTCGAAGTTGTCGGCCCATCCGTCGTCGAAGGTGATGGCGAATGCCCGTTCGGGTAGCGGCGCATTGTTGCGCGCCGCCAGAATCCAGTGGTCGAGCCGGACTGGCTGAAAGTGGCGTTTGAGCGTTGCCAGATGGAAGCGCAGGGTTTCCGGATGCACGTACATCCCTGGCTGCTCCGCCTCTAGGCGAGGGTCGCCGGGCGGCAGTACGCGGTGGTACATGAGGACGACCAGCGAACCATGGCGTCTGCGCCACAGTAGCGGCGCCGTTTTCGCCACAGCGAGCTCAGCCGCACGCTTCACCGCGGCTTTGGCCGCTCGGCAGTTCATCCGCGTGACACCGGCGCCGCCAGGGCCGGGTCTGCCCGATCCCGAGCGCCTGCGCCGCAGTAGGGTCGCCCGTCCAGACGGCGAGGTAATGTCGGGCCGTCCGCAGTGCCGTATGGTCCGTGACAGGAAGGCATGACATGAGTGTGAATTCCGGGCATGACGATACGGTCCATAGGGCTGGTCGGAAGTATATACGGGATCGGACTCCAGCGGGCCTTCCCGTGCTTCGTCCGCGATGCCTGCCCGGCGCGGAGGGATGCCTGGCTTGGCTCCCATCGCCGGTCGCCACGGTCTACGATTAAGGTCCCGGGACGGTGTGCGGGAAGAAGTATAGGTCGGTGCCGAGGGTGAGACAACCGCAGCCATCGCCACCGCCGCGATTCTGCCACATGCAGCCGCGTGTCCCTTTCGATATCTGATTCAGTGATGGAATCGGCGTGCCGCGAGGCGCTCGGCGTTCCGGATTTGCCACAGCGCAGTCACTGGATCCGGTGACTGCGTCGGGTCAATTGTGCGTGCTGTGCATGCAGTTGCAAAAGGATCACTATCGCGCGCACCGATGCGGAGCAGGACGGCACGCCGCGCTGGGCAAGCGAAAACGACGATCGCATCACTCGCGTGGGCCGGGTGATTCGCAAGCTCCGTAATGACGAGTTGCCGCAGATATTCAATGTTCTCAATGGCAAAATGAGTTTCGTCGGGCTGCGCCCGGAACGGCCGTATTTCGTCGAGCAGCTCTCACGGCAGATACCGTTCTTCGTGTGCCGCCACAACGTCAAACCGGGAATCACCGGCTGGGCCCAAATACGCTGCCCCTATGGCGCCTCTGTTGAGGAGGCAATCGAAAAGTTGCAGTATGACCTTATACTACGTGAAGAATCATTGCCTATTTCTGGATCCCATCATCCTGTTTGAGACCGTGCAGGTCATTATTTTTGGTAAGGGTTCGAGGTAGCGATAGCCGCGGAAAGTGGTGCGTGGGACTGCATGTGGCGACCGGCCCGGCGTGGCGGCGATCCTCGCCCTCGTCATCCTGGCCGGGGCCGGTGACGCGCGTGGCTTCCGCCTCCACCGCCAGTTCCTAAGGGGTCTTGAGGGCCACGATCATCATCCTCCAATGATGCCAGACTCCAGACCGCCTTCCGATTCTTGTCACGCTGGAAAAGACTACGGCTTGCCAAGGTTTTCCCAGTGGGTTTATTCTCGATAGGCCTGCGGGCTTGCAGATCTGCAGCAAGTTAGGATCGGGACAGGGGGGTCGCGACATGAAGCCCAGCTGTGTGGAATATCTAATCTGTATCGGTTGCGGAAAGGGTGCGCTGGCGCTCGCTGTCGAGCAGGAGGAGTCTGGGGAGGTGCTCGAAGGAGCTCTGACGTGTTCCTGCGGCACCTCCTATCCGATCATCGGCGGCGTGCCGCGGATGTTGTCCCGGAAGCTGCTCGATGAGATGCTGGCCGAGTATGGGAAGGCTGCGCCGAAGGGACGACTGACGGATCCGGACGATGTTCAAGCGGTCCAAGGCGCGACCATGGATGCATTCGGGTTCGAATGGCGCCATTATGCCGATTACGATGCTCACAACTATGAGAATTGGATGCCGGAAGGCTTCGATCCGAATACCGGCTTTCGGGGCAAGCTGGGGCTCGAGGTGGGTTGCGGCGCCGGCCGCCATGCGGAACGCACGGCAGGGTCAGCCCGAACGCATTTTGCCGTAGATCTGTCCTATGCGGTGGATGCTGCGTTCCAGCGCACGCGGCATCTCCCGAATTGCCACGTGATTCAGGCGGACGCGTTCAACCTCCCGTTCGAGAATTGCCGCTTCGATTATGTCTATTGTCTCGGGGTTCTGCAGCATATGCACGATCCGCCGGAAGGGTTTCGACACCTCGCGCGGCAGGTGCGTCGAGATGGGATCCTGCTCGTCAACGTCTACCAGGCGAGCCGGCCGTTTACGACAGGTCTGCTCGAAGCGCTTCGAAAGATCACAACGCGGATGCCCCCCCGCGCGTTGAATGCATGCTGCTATCTGGCTGGCACAATGGACTACCTGATCTGCGCGACCTGGCGGGGCGCCGAAGCGCTTGGATTATCCCGCCTCATCGGCCCGTTTGTTCCCGGGCGGGTCAAGGAATATGCCAAACATACCTACAGGACCGTCGTTACCGACTGGTATGACCGGCTGGCCTGTCCCGTCAAGATTCACTACCAGCGGGAAGATCTGGTTGGTTGGTACGAGCAGGCTGGGTACAAAAACATCCGGGTAACTCCTTACTGGAAAGCATTTTGGAATGGCTTCGGTGAAAAGGCCTGATGCGCTCGCTGCGCGCCAAGGAAAGCGAAGCGCGGGCGCGTAGTCCGCGGCAGGCGTAGGGTCCTTGCAGGTGGCCGAAGGCCACCTGCAAGGACATCTGATACGCCGTTGAGCAATTGCTCATCGAGCGGCACGCATCGGAAATGCGTGCCGCTCGATGAGCAGGGTGGACGCGGCATGCTGCAGCGGATGCGCAGGCACAGCGAGTGCGCCGAGACCGGGTGCGCGAGGGAGACTGGGAAGTCCCATCGGGTTTATCGAGGGCCGGTGCCCAAACGGTCCTCAAGTTTCGCAGCATGCGTAGCGATGTGGAAAAGGATGGCAAGCCCCGGTGGGCGAGCCGGCACGATGACCGCATCACGCGGGTGGGCCGGGCGCTCCGGATGCTGCATATCGATAAGCTGGCGCAGATATTCAGCGTATTCCGGGGTGAGATGAGTTTCGTCGGACCGAAGCCGGAGCGGCCCTTAATTTGGCGAACAGCAATCCCGGCAAATTCCCTTCTTCATGTGCCGGCGCAATGTCAAGCTGGGAATCACCGGTTGGGCACAGATACGGTGCTCCTATGACGCTTCAGTGGAGGAGGCGATGGAAAAGCTGCAGGATAACCCCTATTATCATGTCAAAGAACCACATCCTGTTCCTGGGCTTGGTTGTGCGGGCACAAACCATGCAGGTGATTCTTTTCGGACAGGGATCGAGTAGCAGCAACCGGCAGATTATGACCGTCGGCGGCGCGGCGCAAGGCCTCCGGGGAAAAGGAGAAGCGTCGTGCAACCGGTGCGGTCGTGGCCGCAATGGCCGGTCTCTCTCTTAAAGGCTGTGCGAAGCGTAGCTTCGCATGCGGTAGCGTACCGGGTGACCGGATCCGCGTGGCAGATCACAGCGGATCGGGAGGCGCTGGATATCAATGAGCGGCGAGCAGTAGTGATAATCATCTAGCCAGCCTCCTCACCGCCCCCAAACCGGGACGGCAGGGCTATAAGTCAGGATGTGTGTAGTCATTGACAGCCCTGACAACAGGAGGCCAGTGATGAAAAAGTATAGCGGAATCGATCTGCATTCGAACAACAGTGTGATCGTGGTGACGGACGAAACGGATAAGGTACGCTATCAACGGCGGCTGGCGAACGATCTTGGACAGATCCTTGCCGCGCTCGCCCCGCACCGCGAGGAGCTCGTCGGTGTGGTGGTCGAATCGACCTTCAACTGGCATTGGTTGGTTGACGGGTTGATAGAGGCAGGCTACCGCGTGCACCTCGCCAACACGAATGCTATCAAGAAGTACTACGAGGGATTGAAATACAGCACCGACGAAACCGACGCCGCTCACTTCGCGCAACTGCTGCGCCTCAAACTCCTGCCCACGGGCAATATCTACCCCCGAGCGGCCGCACCAGGTGCAGGGTGCGACGGGAGCGAGTCTCCTGGAGTTTCCTCTCAACACCAAGAAGCCTGGTCCGGTGCGCTTGCCGGTGGCGGGGGCGGATATTTCCGGCTTTTTCCTTATGCGGTCACGCGTGCGGCGCCTGCCAGCATCACCCGTAGCGAAAGGGCTGCCATTTATTTTCTATCTGCATCCATGGGAAATCGACCCCAGCCAGCCCCGGATCCGTGCGGGCCGGCTGTCGCGTTTCCGCCACTACACGGGCATGCCGGATGACATGGTGCGGAGCGAAATGACGGATTCCTGGAAACGCCTGGGCAAGGAGCTTTCCGAGCCTCTGCCTGTTTTCAATTTCCCAAGCGGGCAGTTTGGAATCCGCGAGGTCGAATTTCCGCGCGACACCGGGCTTTCCGCGTTCGTGGCCACGGACGGTGGCTACGTTTATCCCTGTAGCAAGGTGGCATCTCCGAACATTCCACGGCGCCTGGACCGGTTCGTTTTTCCGGACACGATGGAGGATTTCCTGCAGTACAGCACGTGGATAGAGTGGGGGAAGGAATGACTTCGCTTCCGGATCCGCCACCATTCATGAAGCCGGGCGCGTTGCAAGCCGGTTCTGGGAAAGTCTCCCCGGGCGTCGCGGAGCGCCATCCATTGTGGCAAAGATGGTCGGAGGGGATCGCGCGGCAGCACGGACGCAAGTGGTCAATGGTGGCGCACTACTGCTATCTGCTGGCTCACCACGCTGGGTTCGACAGGAATTTCAGGCGTATTGACTGGTCACGAATCGACCGTCTGGTGTTCGTATGCATGGGCAACATCTGCCGCAGCCCCTATGCCGAGGCGTTGGCCTTGGCGGGCGGCGCCTCAGCCGTCTCAGCGGGTTTGGGTACGCGCGCTGGGGTGCCTGCCCACCCGGATGCGGTCCGCAACGCCGAGCAGCGCGGAATCGACCTGCGCCAGCATACGGCGAGGCGGGTAGACGATCTGAACATCAATGGCGCGGATCTCCTCGTCGTTATGGAGCCGCCGCAGGCGTGGCAACTGGAGCGTAATCCCCGTATGCTCCGGTCTGGGGCGCAGGTGACGCTGCTGGGGATCTGGGGTGCCCCGGTGGTGCCGTATATTGCGGACCCGTTCGGCTGTGGCGACGACTATTTCCAAACCTGTTACAGGCGCATCGACACCGGCGTTGCGGCAATACTGGCGCGGTTCGGCCGCTGAGCAGTGGCCAGCGGGGATATCCGGCCTAGATCCAGCCGGACAGCCTAGCCAGCAGCGAGGTTTCGTCGCGGCTGATGTTCTGGTGCAACGCGATCCGGCGGATCATGTGGTGGTCGTCGCGGATGCGATGCCAGCCGGGCCGGGTTGAGCATGCCGCGAGGTAGTGTTCGGCAACCAGTGCGCGCACCGCAGGTGTGGTATCCCCATTGGGATAGCAGACCGGCGGCTCGGTCTGCAGGCGGGGACCCTCGGGAGGAAGTACGCGGTGGTACATCAGGACGACCAAGGTGCCGCAGCGCGCGCCACAGTGCCGGCGCGCGCTGCGGACGCCGCCAGTTCAGCGATGCGCTTCACCGCGGTTTTGACTGTCCGACGACTCATTGCCACAAGATTAGTCCGGCCGCGACCACGCGTGCGGTGCGTACCGGCCGAGCGGTACTGGAGCCGAGAGGTATCGCCCGGCGATGCGGTCCTGATATGATGGCTGGGCCTTGCAGTTTGTTCGAAAGCAGGGCGGCCTGTTCCTGTCCTGGTGGCAACGTCTGTCCGGGCAAATATAGGGTGGTACCGGGGACGAGACAACCGCAGCGGTCCTGCCCGCTGATTATGCTGCATGCGCCGTAATTCCCCTGATCTGCTGAACGCCGTGCATATCGCTTCCGGTGACCTGTACGCAGGTGCGGAAGCGCAGCTCTACCAGCTTGTTCGCCAGCTGCATTGCAGTAGCCAATGTGCGGTTTCCGTGATTCTCATGAATCCCGGTATCCTCGAGCAGCGACTGCGCCGTTTGGGTGTCGACGTCCATGTCCTGGACGAGTCGCGGCTGGGTGGAATTCGGATATTTCTCGAGACTTGGAAGCTCCTCCGGCGCATCCGTCCGGATATCGTCCACACGCATCGAAGGAAGGAAAACGTCATCGGGGGGGTCGCCGCACGGTTTGCAGGCTGTGGCGCGATTGTGCAGACCGTCCACGGACTACCTGAGGACCGTGGGCAGCCCCAGTCCTTTGCCAAACGGGTGTACGCGTGGCTCGACCAGCTGTCCGCCCGATTGCTCGCCGCTGCGGTAGTGGCAGTGTCGGAAGAACTGGGTCCACACCTGGAGTCCCTGCCGCAATCGAAGATTGTTGTCATCGAGAACGGCATCGATCTCGAGGAGTTGGAGCACTCTGGTGTGCAGGTTCAGCTGCCACCGGACCAGGGGTTCTGTACTAGGGTCGCGCTCGTCGGCCGGTTGGTCCCGGTAAAGCGCGTGGACCTGTTCCTGGAGGTCGCGCGCGAGCTGCTCGGCCGTTTTCCTGGGCGGTTCTGTTTTTTTATCTTCGGGGATGGCCCGCTGGCGCAGGAGCTACGGTCGTTGTGTGACCGGCTCGGTCTCGGGCGCGACGTTAATTTCATGGGATTCACGGAGAATCTCGCTTCGTGGCTGACACTGATGGATCTCGTGGTCATCACCTCCGACCATGAAGGGTTGCCCCTGACGCTGCTTGAGGCCATGGTTGTCGGAGTGCCGGTGGTTGCGCACGCTGTCGGGGGTATTCCGGAAGTTCTTGGCAATGGTGAATTCGGCATTCTGGTGGAGCGGCAGGACGCCGCGGAATATGCTTCTGCGATCGCCGCCGCGCTCGACGATCGGCAGGCATTGCGAACCCGCAGCGAGCGGGCGCAGCAGCGGGTCGAGCGCCGGTACACGGCTGGGGCCTGTGCCGACCGATATCTCGCGCTTTATCGCGCGCTTGCCGGCGCGTAGGGCGGACGGGAAAGCACGGGGGAAGCAGGACCTCGCGGACAGAACGGTATGACAAAGACTGACGGAAATCAATGTGCGGGATAGGCGGATTTTTTGATGCTTCTTGTGGCAAATCGGCGATCGACCACTACGGGCTTGCCGGACGAATGGCCGGCGCCCTGGCGCACCGTGGGCCGGATAACCAGGGCATATGGATCGATTCGGACCGCGGCATCGGACTGGTGCACCGACGGCTGTCGATCATCGACTTGTCCCCAGCCGGGCACCAGCCCATGCATTCGGCGTCGGGCAGATACTGCGTCTGCTTCAACGGCGAGATCTACAACTATCTCGCACTGATGCAGGAACTCCGTGCCCTGGGGCATGGTTTCAGGGGACGGTCGGACACTGAGGTGCTGCTGGCCGCGATGGAGCAGTGGGGGGCGGAGGCGGCGACTTCGCGCCTGCTCGGGATGTTCGCGTTCGCGCTCTGGGACCGTCGTAGCGGAGTGCTGCACCTCGCGCGCGATCGGGTCGGGGAAAAACCGCTGTACTATGGGTGGGCGGGAAATCTGTTTGTTTTCGGGTCCGAACTCAAGGCGCTGCGCGCGGCGCCAGCGTGGGACTGTCCGGTGGATCGTGCCAGCCTGGCGCTGCAGATGCGCTACGGATACATCCCGGCACCGTGGTCGATTTACAGTGGAATTTTCAAGCTTGCTCCCGGCTGCATCCTTTCTCTGGGCGCCGATGTGCTGTCGCGGCCGTCCTCCGTCTGTCCGGTCCCGGATGATGTTGCGCCGGGACGGGTGGCGCCGCGGCGGTTTTGGTCGGCACGGAACGTGGCGCTGTCTGGACCGCGCGTCCGGTCTCCCGGTGCAGCCGTGACGGAGCTCGACGCACTTCTCAGGAAGGTGGTGGACCAGCAGATGCTGGCCGATGTGCCGCTCGGTGGATTTCTGTCGGGAGGAATAGACTCATCGACGGTGGTGGCGTGCATGCAGGCGCAATCCTCCAGGCCGATCAAGACCTATACGATCGGATTCAGAGAGGGAGATTTCAACGAAGCGGAATATGCGCGCGCGGTGGCCGCGCATCTTGGAACCGACCACACGGAACTGTATCTCGATCCCGCACAGGTCCGTGACGTGATTCCCATGCTGCCTGAGCTTTATGACGAACCGTTCGCGGATGCTTCCCAGCTACCGACCTATCTGATATGTCAGCTTGCCCGGCAGCATGTGACGGTGTGCCTGTCCGGTGATGGAGGCGACGAGGTGTTTGGCGGATACAATCGCTACCGGTGGCTGCGCACAGTCTGGAATGGGGTCCGCTGGATCCCGTTGCCGTTTAGGCGCCTGCTGGGGCGGGCGCTCACGGTGCTGCCGCCGTCCGCCTGGGACCGTCTCGCCTTGGCGCGGCCCGGCCGCCTGCCGCAGCTCGGCACCAAGGTACACAAGCTCGGACGCGTGGTAGAGGCGGGCTCGATCGGACAGATGTACGAGTCGCTGGTTTCCTACTGGGGCGACGACCAGCCAGTCGTGTGCGACGGCGAACCCTGGACGGCCCGAATCGGGGATGTGGTCGATCAGCTTGGAGGCGTCTCCGACGCGGTGGACGAGGCGATGTACCGGGACCTGATGCACTATCTTCCGGATGACAACCTGGTCAAAGTCGACCGGGCGAGCATGCGCGTCGGGCTCGAGGTGCGCGCGCCGCTGCTCGATTCGCGCATCGTGGAGTTCGCCTGGTCGCTTCCGGGCGACATGAAAATTCGCGACGGCAAGGGCAAGTGGATCTTGCGACAGGTGCTGGCGCGCTATGTTCCTCCGGTGCTTACAGAACGGCCAAAGATGGGTTTTTCGGTGCCGGTCGGCGGATGGCTGCGGGCAGAACTGCGGCCCTGGGCGGAAGAAATGCTGGACGAGTCTAGGCTGCGCGAGGAAGGTTACCTCGACGCAGGGCGTGTGCGCCGGTGCTGGGCCGAACATCTCTCGGGTGCGCGCGACCACTCCCTGTCGCTGTGGGCTGTGCTGATGTTCGAGACTTGGTACCGCCGGCAGGGTGCCGTACTCTCAGGTCAGTCGGCGCCTGGAGAGTGCGAGGCGCCCGTCGCGATCCGCGTGCCCGGGTATGCACGTACCCAGCAAGACCCCCTGGGCTGAACGGCAGCGGAGCGGATTCGTTACGGCAGGCACCTCCGGGCCCAGTATTCCTTCGACCGGGGCCGGTCTCGGGTGACCTGCGCGAGACCCTGCCAGTCGTAGTTGCTGGCCATGAGCGCGTCGTGAAAGATCTGCGTCAGTCCTGCTTTGGGCGTACGCACGATGACCTGCGCGTTGCCGGGATTGCTCTTGTCCCAGGTGCTGAGCTGCGCCTCCCGGTATCGGGCGGCGGCCACTGAAGAGACGCTCAGGACCGTGGAGCCCTGCCGTCCGCGACTGTAAAGACGCGCTCCGTAGTTTTCCCCCTATCTGCTGCGAGTGGCAGCTCCCGTCTTGTTCCACGTGTATACCTGGGTCATCGCATAGTTCCAGACAACACCAAGCATGATACCCGCCACCGCGGCTACCGCCCATTGCGTGTGGGTTCCGTACAGATAGGAAGCGACACCGACATTTGCAAACGCCCCGACGCTGCAAACCGCATAAAACGAAAGCAATCCGCGTACCCACCCCCAGCCGTGTAAACGCATATCCCGGTATGTGAGCAGGTTGTTCATGGCAAAATTGAAAGTCATAGCCACGATCGTCGCTACAGCCTGGCCCTCTATGAACGGACGCCCCAATATCTTAAATACCAAACCCAGCGTCAGAAAATGCACGATGACACCCAAACTGCCGACGATTGAGAAAGCCACAAATCTGACCGGCACAATGTGACCAACAAGCTTGTCCAGCAATAGCATCCCATAGTCCCATGCGGCCACGGTATCTAGCTTGCTTTCCCCGCTGTACCGATTCTTAAACTGATACGGCAACTCCTTGAAGCTCAGCGTCTGCGGCGACGATGCGAACAGATCCAGGAGTATCTTGAAACCGATGCCGGAAAGTTTGTGAACGCAGTTCACAAGCGTGTCGCGACGCAGCATGAAGAATCCGCTCATCGGATCGGTCAGTTCCGCGGGGACCACGGCACGGCTGAATCTCGTCGCAATCCTGCTCACTGTGGCCCGAGTCGTATCCCATTCCCCGATACCTCCGCCATCGACATAACGGCTGCCTATGACAATATCGGTCTCCCCTGCCTTCAGAATGTCCAGCATTTTCGGAAGCAGCATTTCGTCGTGTTGCAGGTCAGCGTCCATTACCGCGAGGTAAGGCGCGCTGCTTGCAAGCATTCCTTCCACGCATGCTGACGACAGTCCCCTTCTTCCAATGCGCTGCACGCAGCGTACGCGGTGATCACCCAAGCCCAGCTGCCTAACATACTCTGCGGTGCCATCGGGAGAATCGTCATCTACGAAAATCACTTCCCAGCTCAATCCTGCAAGACAGCGCCTAAGCCTGTTCACAAGCTCTTGGATGTTTCCTCGCTCATTAAACGTGGGGGCTATCACGCAAAGCTCGGAACCACCGGCGGTCTCGTGGATGGCCGGCTGCTCCCTAAAAGCGGGCGAAGCTGATTGTGCATCAGGTCTGTGCTGGGGATCTGAATCTGCGGTTATCATTGGTTCCTCCTCCCGGCGTTTTTATGATGGACAGACTGTGCGTCTTTCCGAAATAGTGTCGATGTTGCGCTTTACCGCGATGTCACTGAGGCCATTCTTCGCGAATACAGATAGACGTCTAATACGTAATCGTCATAGCCGATACGCATCCTTTTGATTTCGAACTTATGCCACGCATGGGCGAATAGCCACTCCTGCAGATTTGCCGGCAATCCATGTCTACCGCTTTCAAGCAGGATCCACAAACGCCCCCCATGGGCAGTGAGCTTCGCCAGCGCCGGCTCCGCTTTGGATCCCAGCGGCAAGGGGATTATGGGCTTACAACATCCTTTCGCGTAGTACTTTACCAGACCCGGCGAAAATGCCGTCAGCCGGTCTCCGGGAACCCAGTTCTTCTGGACGAATTTCACCGCGCCTCGATAGTCCACCCGGTCGCCGTCGGCATAGTAGCTCACCAGCGATGGCAGATTCGAAAGGCACATAAGCAACAGCCAGGCCAGTGCTGCCAACTTGCCTCGTGTCTGCAAGTGCTTATATATTTCGCCTATGGCGTAACCAGCCATCACGAACGCGCCTAGGCTGAAAGGAAAGATGTAGGATGGCTGGTATACAACGATAAGTGGCAGCAGGACCGTTGCCGCTACCCATCCGAAGAAACATGTCACCCAATACCAATTCTGCGCGCTCCGCTTGCTTAGCATCATCACCATGCCAATTGCGGCCAGCAATGAGACAGGCCAGCCAACCGTCACGATAGATGCCAGAATGGAGTGTATGACTGAGTAGCCCCAGTTTGAACCATGGTTCCACCCGTGGACCAGCGGTTTCATATAAAATAAAAAAAGCCCGCCGGCAATGACGGCTGCGATACCGAATACCCACCACAGGGACTTAGGCACCGGATGTCTCTCTGCATAGAACCCAGCGATGATCGCGACCAGAATCAAAGGAAGGAGTGCTAGTAGAAGCGTATGGGTAAGCGTTCCGACCAAAACTAGAACGCACGCTAATGAGCTAGCGAGCGCAGGTTTTCGCCTAAATGCGTAGGCACCAACCAGCATGCTGAGAAAAGCAAAAAGCGCCGCCGCTGCGTAGAAGCGTGCTTCCTGGCTCTGAAAGATATCCGCTGGCCAAAGTGTGGCAAGCAGTGCGGTGGCGACCGCCGTGGGTCGCCCCATCAATCCATCCAGCAGCATGAATATCGCCACAACGCCGACGATACCGGCCAGGGCCATCATGAACCGGCTGCCGTACTCCGTAGAGCCGGCGATGGCTTGACCAGCGCGAATCAGAATATAGCCTACCGGAATCAGGTGGGGCAGGCGGTAGGTCTGGCTTTGCGGAGGGGCATATTCTTCGTGAAAGAGGGTCTTCACCTCTTGGAGTGTCGCTGTTTCATCGCCGGCGAACGGCCACCTGCCAAGATCGTAGAACCTGAGCAATGACGCGACAATCAGGATTGCTATTGCGAGACCAAGGAATTGAATTCTTTTTGATGACATTTGGTACAATCTCCTTAAGGAAAGCCCGCAAATTGCCTAAATTTCGATGAAATCGGCGCCGAGAATCGCGGTGTTGCCTAATTCGCATCGCTTTAACGCGATTGCACGCGGTTGTCGTGCCGAACTTCACCCGGTTCACCGGCGAGGACGGAATGCTCCCGTCAGCGCGGCTCGCACCATGATAATATTTGCCATCGCAGCCGTCACGAAGAGACGGTTGGCGTCGTTCGTCAGGCGCAGTAGCGAACCTTAGTAGGCTCGGACACCGCTTGATCGCACTGATCGAGCGCCCGACGCGGGAATGGATCCGAGACTTCTTCCGTTCTTGGCAGCGGTTGCCTCATCAACTGTGCTATTCAACTTGCAGTGCCGGTTCGTGAAGTCCTGAGCTTTGGGTGTCTGGTGCCAATCCTCTCGGCCTACCCAACGTACGGCTGACATGGCCTTCAGGTGCCGCGGTTCAATCAGCGTCACTAGGTCTGTCCACGGCGCGATTTCATTCGTCTAGATTAAGGAACTTCTCCCACCACGTCGGCTTGCGGAACCGATCAATATCAGCGTCAGTTGCTTCGCCAAGCAGTTTTCGCTGCGTTGTCGGACCGATCGAATGTGTTCTGCCCGCGCGCTCTCAAGTGTGGGTTTTGCAGAGATTCCCCAGTCCTGAGGCGTCACATGGCCTTCCTCCGATTCCGTGGAAACCGTCGTAAGCAACTTGGGTCCCCGTTCTTATGAATACTTCTGACTATCATTTAAGCATAGGAAGAAGACTAATGAGCAGTCAACAGCAGTGTCCGACACATTTTTTTTGGGGGGGGGTACCGGCCGGAAATGTAGAACTGGCGCGGCTTCCATGGCATGTCGAGGTGTTAACGATTTGAACGCCAAGCATCAATTTGGGCATCCTTCCGGACTTTATCCGGGAAAAACCGATGCACGCCGACAAGCTCATCTTCGCACAGGTGATGGAGTTCGCGCCATGGCATACCTTTCGCCGGCTGGTGGCCAAGTATCGGGGCGACCGCCGCTGCGCGCCAAGGAAAGCGAAGCGCGGAGCAAACGTACGAGCCGATGTATGAGAACCGGATGCGAGGCATCGGCCCCCTGTGCCAGGATAGATGTCGCACCGTCTCCATGTAGTCACCCTTGAGGGGGCGGATACGAGAAATCCATGAACCGTCATGCATTAGAAAGGAAGGAAGCGGTCTGCCGGCAGCTGCTGTCCCCAGCGTGTGTTCCGCTCCCGCAGTTGGCGAAAGAAACCGGGAGCGGCGAGTAAGCGGTGCAACTCACGGGCGACAAGCGGCAGAAGAACCAGTTCGGACTGGCCTTCGCAGAAAGAACTCAGGGTGAAGGCCGCGAGTTCTTACCGGAAGGGACCGAATCGCCCGCGGCGAAGCGCGTAGCTGAAAGCCCGGCCATTGGCGAACAGTGGATGGAAAAAGTCTGCGGGTGGGAAAACTTAAAGCAGCCGCTGGCACGAGTCAGGGCCAATAAAGGAAGTGCTGGCGTGGATGGGATGACCGTCTAGCAGTTGCCAGAGTTTCTAAGGCAACACTGGCCAGCCCTCCGGGAACAGCTGTTGGGCGGGACTTATCGGCCGCAACCGGTGAAGCGGGTGTACATCCCCAAGCCGGACGGCGGGAGGCGCAGCCTCGGCATCCCGACGGTGCTGGATCGGTTTATTCAGCAGGCGCTGATGCAGGTTCTGCAGGACAGACGGGACCGAACGTTCTC
Organism: Pseudomonadota bacterium; assembly: GCA_021777335.1. Taxonomy (GTDB): domain Bacteria; phylum Pseudomonadota; class Gammaproteobacteria; order Acidiferrobacterales; family Acidiferrobacteraceae; genus JAJYDT01. Next base: position 25,634 of record JAJYDT010000011.1, read on the forward strand.
CGAATCGAGCTACGGGTTTCGGCCCGCTCGCTCGGCGCACCGGGCGGTGGCGAAGGCGCAGCAGTACATCTCCGAAGGCCGCCGTTGGGTGGTGGACCTCGATCTGGAGAGATTCTTTGATCGGGTGAATCACGACCGGTTGGTGGCCAGAATCGCGCAAAGGGTCAGCGACAAGCGATTGCTGAAGCTGAACCGGGCGTTTCTGGAAGCCGGAGTGATGGAGAACGGGCTGGTGAGTCCGGTGGATGAAGGCACGCCCCAAGGCGGTACTCTATCCCCATTGCTCAGTAATATCGTGCTCGATAAGTTCGATCGGGAGTTGGAGCATCGTGGACTTCGGTTCGCGCGCTACGCGGATGACTGTAACATCTACTTCCGCAGCCGGCGATCCGGAGAACGCGTGATGGCGAGCGTGTCGCGATTCATCACGTTGAAGCTCAAGCTCAAGGTGATCTCGACAAAGAGTGCGGTGGCGCAACCATAGGAGCGAAAGTTTCTGGGCTTCAGTTTCACCTCGCATCGGCAGCCGCGCTGGCGCATTGCGCCCCAGGCAGTGGCCCGACTCAAGGAGCGAGTCTGGGAACTGACACGTCGGACGCGGGGAGTGAGCATCGAACGAATGGCGAAGGACCTGACCCGGTATCTGCGGGGATGGCTCGGCTATTTCGGCAAGTGTGAAACACCCGCGGTGTTGCGAGGTCTTGAGGAATGGATCCGGCGCAGACTTCGATTTTAGCGATCTGGATGCAGTGGAGGCGGGGGAAGGTGCGTTATGCGGAGCTGTGCAAACGGGGTGTGCGCGTGGAGCTTGGCCAGCGAAAACGGCGGGTTGCGCCCACGGCCCGTGGCGGCGGGCGCAAAGCCTGGCCCTCACCATCGCGCTGTCCATTGCCTACTTCGACTCGCTCGGGATTCCACGATTGATTGAAAGCCGCTGACTTAACCCGCCGAACCGCCCGGCACGTGACCTGTATGCCGGGTGGTGTGACAGGGAAAGCGGGCGACCGCCTACCTATGTCGATCGCCGAGACCGAGTGCGCGACGGAGACTGGGAAGTCCCGTCGCGCTTATCGAGGGCCGGCGCACAAACCCCTGCGAAGTGGCCAGGCGCCCGGCAATTTACCAGCCGACGACCAGCCTCCTCTGCCGCCTAGGGCCTATGGCAGGCTACGGAATTTGCGACCCCACCGTGGCCAGTATTCCCGGCGAGGATCCGGCTCGGAAGTCATCCGTGGCCGCGTTGCGGAAAAGCAGTGAGAGCTTGGTCCAGGATAGGACCGTGGCGTTCTGGTCGATGTCAGTCCCACTCAGGTTCGGGCCGACGAGAGGGGTGGCATTGAGCACCACGGTCGGCGCGCTCGTGTAGAGGTTGCCGCTGAAACTCATCGCACTCCATCCCGTTTCCTGCAGGAAGTCCGGCATAGCAGAGAAGTATGGGTTGCTCGCGTTGACGGGGAAGAGATACTCGCCTATGGCGTTGGGCCAAGTGCCATTGTTGAACCAGTTTTGTCCCGCCGTATTTACCCCGCCATCGACGTATCCGCCTGGAAGAATCCTGTGCGCGACGCCGGACCCCGTGGTCACGAACAAATTGTTGTCAACAACGTCGTTGAATCCACCATTATGGAGGGTGGCCGCAGAAGAGGCATCAATGACGGTATTGTTGGCGACCGTCACATTGTCCGCATCGCCCAGAAAACGATTGGTCATCGCACCGCCCAATTTGATACCAGTCTGAAGCTGCTGCGCGCCGCTGTTGTAGATGATGTTGTTGCGGATGAGCAACGGGTTCGCCGGCGTGCCCGACAGCGGCATCTTGATGCCCTCCTGCACATTGTAGATGATGTTGGAAAGCACATACCACGGCCCGATGGCTGGTTCCTTGTTGGCGATGCCGCGCATACATCCGTGGACGGCGTTCTCGTAGAAGTACACATTGTTGTCGGGGGGCGCGGTATAGGTGGCAAGCTGCGCAATGGTCAGGCTGTTGCCGTTGGTTGGAAAGGACGACAGGTAGGTATTCGAATTGTAATACTGGTCGTCCTCGCTGTACGTGCAGCCAATGTTCACGTCGTCGGAGACCGGGGCCGGCATGCTGTAGGAGGTTACGTTGCCGTTCGCGTCGTACTGGGCGAGCCCGTGGATGTTATTTCCGATGATGAAGTCATTGTAATCGCCGCCGCTGAGGCGCATGACGCTGACAATGCCGATGTTGTCCTGAGTGCCCGATATTGTGACGTTATGCAGGTCGTTATGGTAAATGAGGTCATACTGGCCATTCCCGAGCCAGAAAATCCGGTCGAGCGCATGTTCGACATCGAGATTCTCGAAAGTCCACCACGATTTCGGAAAGATGGCTCCATAGCGGCCACTGGAGGGTATAGAAATCTCGTTCTGGAAATCCAGGATCGCGACCGTGCCGGTGGCCCAATTGAGCGTGGCCGGGTCAGTCGTGACGACTATGGGATCACTCTGTGTGCCGGAGTTGGTTGGGTTGAGCTCGTCTGCGGACTCCCCGAAGGCCTGCGCCATGCTGTACATCTCGTAGGTGCCGGGCTCGAGATAGATGTGCTCGCCGGCCGTGGCGTTATTGACCGCTGCGATGAGATTGCGGTAGGGGTCGGCCTGCGTTCCGGACCCGATCTGACTTGCCCCCGTCGACGTGTAGCTCGTCGGCGGAGCCACGTAGACTGTCTTGACAGCGGCTGGAGGCGTGAGGCTTACCCCTGCGGCTGACATAGCCGCATCGATAATGCTCTGGTCTGCAGGGGCGCCGCTGAACTGCGGAATCGATGGGTCGGCGCCGACGAAAACGGATGCCGAGCTCATTGAGCTTGAAATCGTTGGGCTTGAAGAAGTCGGTCCATTGCCGCTGACCCCGGTGCCGCCGCTGCTCGAACTGCCCACGTTGGTGGTGCTGGTGCCCGGGCCCGGCGCGCATCCCGCCAGAGCGAGCATGACCAGTCCGACCGTGGTCACCGTAGAGACCCTCTGCGCACACATTCTCAGTGCTCCGCTGTCGCTTTTCATCGGCGTGTAGTAATCCATGTGATAGTTCGTGGCAGAAGAAATATAGCGATGCCAACAACGCACCGCATGTATTAATCGACATACGGTTGCGCAACATCGACGGAAGGAATGAAAGCGCTTCATGGACATAGAGATCCGGCGCAGTGGTCTTTCCGCATCGTCCGGATGCTTCATGCGATATGAGTTGGCTCACGACCGGTTGCCTCGTAACGGCATGGAAGACATGCTCAAGAAACGGACACGAACACGGAAAACATCCGGGAGCAACATGAATAAAGCGCCGATACCGGATCAGCGCTGCGAGCCATGGAAGGCGCGAAGCACCGAGGCGAGTAGTCCGCGGCAGGCGTAGGGTCCTTGCAGGTGGCCGAAGGCCACCTGCAAGGACATCCGAGCAAACCCCAGGGGTGGTACGCAATCGTGGCCAGATAGGAGCGCGTCGCGAGTACGGGCGTTCCTGCCCTTGCCCGCAACGCAGTTCCCGTTGACCCCGAATCAGAAATGCGTTTTCGGGATCTTCCCGTGGGCTGTCCCGGCCAGCGAACTGTTTTTCGAGCTGTTTGCCGCCTTGCGCCGCCACCGGCCCCTAGATGAGGCCGGCGGCGTGCACCAGCGTTTCAACGATAAAACTCAGTGGCCGCAGTGCGCGCTGCACTTCGGCTCTTCCGCATATCACCCTGAAAGTAGCTATCGGTATGCCGCAGCATCGGCTACCGCCTGAGAGAGGCTTCGGAATTTGCCGGGAAATTCCGCCGGAGAAGCGTGGAAAGTTAGGTGCAATGCATCAGAATGGTGTTGTCCGTCATGCGGCTCCCTCAGTTCATGCTGGACGAGGAAACCGGGGACCGCTCGATCGACCCACGCGACTGCGGACCGTGGCGACCCACGCGTTACGCGCCTTCACTGGAAAGATACCTATTTGCCGGAGGTGGGAACGAGCCCTTGATACAGCTGCTGGAGTTTTCCTCCGATGGCGCGGTAGCTGTATCGCTCCACCACCAGTTCGCGGGCGGATTGTCCGATGCGCCGCCGCAGTCCGGCGTCGCCGAGCAGTGCGCTCACCTGGGCGACCCATTGGTCCGGGCTGGTCGCGAAGAGAGCATGCCTGCCTTCCTGGGCGGCGATGCCCTCGCAGGCCACCGGGTGGGATACCATCGGCTTGGCCATGGCGAAGGCATCCAGCACTTTGAGTTTGGTGCCGCCGCCGTCGGAAATTGGGCAGACGTAGACCGACGCGCGGTGGAGGTAGGGGCGCACGTCATCTACGAATCCGTGGACGTGGAAATTCGGATCGCTTTTGGCGAGCGCGAGTAGCGTTCCGGGCGGGGATTCGCCCACGACATCCATTGATACGTCCGGAATGGCGGCCTTGAGCCGCGGCCATACCTGGTCCACAAAGAAGATCATTGCATCACGGTTGGGATACCAGTTCAGGGTTCCAACAAAAATCAGCCGGTTCGCAATTTCCTCGCCGCCGCGCGGTTGGAAGTAATCGAGGTCAACGCCGTTCGGGATCTCTTCTACCCGGATGTTTGGGCTTACACTGCGCAGACGTTCTGAATCGAGTCCGGAACAGGTGATGTGGAGCCCGAAGCGCGGCCCGACCAAGCGCTCGTAGTTTTGCAGCTTGATGCCTTCCTGCAGGAAGTAGGCCTTATGCAGCCAATTCCGATCGATGCGCGCGCGACGTAGCATCATGTGTGACTCGATATTGTGGTGATCGAGAACGCTGGGCATGGGCGGCAGCGCATCGACATAGGGGACCAGGCTGATGGTGTCGGCGTGCAGGATGTCGAAACCGCGTGGCGCGCGCGCCAGAACGGCGTCGCGGAAGCGGGACGAGCGCAACCAGTTGACGGTGTAGGGTACCGGCGTCGCCAGGCTTGCGAGTGCAAGCGCCTGCTTGGCGTATCGGTACTGTTCGCTGGGTATCGGGAAGAAAGTCACGCCACTGCAGAATTCCAACAGCGCGATATGTGCCTCACGCAGCCCCTGTTCGATGCTGGGAAAGCGTCGCACCATCAGGTCTTGCTGGATGAAGGCCATGAGCTCCACCTCATTGTCGCGGGCGAGTTCGCGCAGCAGGTGATAGCTGCGCTGGAGGACGCCCCCTTTCGGTGGATAGGGAACGAGGTGGGACAGCCAAAGAATTTTCATCGTCCGGAAATCTGCGGGAAATATTGGGTGCCGGGTGGGATTCCAGGGTGGGCGGGTCGCAATGCGAAAGGTTGCCTTCTCACAGGGCGAACGCTACCTCAGGGTCCGTATGGATTGCAATGGCTGGCCCCAATTCAGGGATTGTCATACCGGCGGCAAAGGCCGTACCGCTGTGGGCTGATGCGCTGGAAAGGGACGCGGAAATCCGTTGTCAGTAGGCAAAACCGGGTCATGATCCGGTACAATTGCGCCACGGCGGGCCGGCATCACCGGCTTGAATTCCTGCGACGCACAGTGGCGTACAATCCGCGCCTGTTTTGGTGTGCATCGAATTTTCGCCGTCGGTTTGCAGCCGGGAATCCGGCGCATTAGCCCTTCCGGGCAAAGACGTCTGGCCCCCGTTCGCTCCGGCGGCGGGTTGCAAGTTGCGCCGTGTCCAAGCGGACGGCTGTTTGCGGCAGCTCGGTTTGAACGAGGAGAGTGCAGGTGGAAACGATTTTTTGGATCGGCGTTGCCGGCTGCCTTTACAGCTACCTGATATATCCATTGGTATTGATGCTGCTGCCGAAAGGCAGGAGCCAAGGACCCGGCCTGACGGCAGAGATTCCAGTGATGTCGATCATCATCGTCGGGCATAATGAGGAAGGGCGGATCGTGGCGAAGCTGGAGAACACGTTGTTGCTTGCTTATCCGCGCGACCGGCTGGAGATTATTGTTGCCTCTGACGCATCGAGCGACGGGATGGACGCGATCGTGCTTGGGTACGGCAACCGGAGCGTGCGGCTCGTCCGTTCCGAGTTGCGGCGCGGCAAGGAACATGCGCAGCTGCTCGCCATCGCGCAGGCACGGGGTGACATTCTCGTGTTCACGGATGTCGGAACCGAGATTCCGGCCAAAGCGCTTATGCGCCTGGCAGACAGATTCTCGGACCCGAAGGTCGGGGCGGTGTCGAGCGAAGACCGCTTCGTGAGCCGCGACGGCTCGCTGGTCGGTGAGGGCGCATACGTTCGGTACGAAATGTGGCTGCGACGGTTGGAATCGCAGCGCGCCGGGCTGGTCGGATTGAGCGGTTCGTTCTTTGCCGCGCGCCGCATAGTGTGCGATACATGGGATGATGAGACTCCGAGCGACTTCAATGCCGCCATCGGCTGTGCCCGCAGGGGTCTCGTTGCTGTGACCGAGCCGAGCGTGGTAGGGTATTATGCCGACATCAAGGATGCGGCCATGGAATACCGCAGAAAACTACGCACCGTTCTGCGCGGAATTGTCGGGCTCGCGCGTCACCGCGAAGCTCTCAACCCTCTCGCCTTTGGCCTGTTCTCGGTACAGATCTGGAGCCACAAGGTTATGCGCTGGCTGGTACCCTGGTTCATGCTGGTGACCCTTGCGAGTTCCCTGCTGCTCTGGCGGTCAGGGCCCTTCTTCAGGCTGGCCGCTTCGGTGCAGCTCATCTTCTATACGGGAATTGCCGCAGCGTTCATGGCTCCCGCACTTCGGCGGAGTGTTTTCCTGCGGATAGGCTACTATTTCGTCCAGGTCAACGTCGCGATTGCGCATGCCTCGCTGCTATTTCTTGCCGGCCGGCGGATGACAGTATGGGAGCCGTCCAGGCGCTGACCGGAATGTTCTATCGACTGCCGCCTGCCGGGGAACCGGTCATCATCTCCGGCTACCCATCCAAATCCCAAGACGCAGGAGGTGCGTTTGCACCCCATGTTCCGAGCTTCTACGGCTCGGCCACCTCGGCGCTTGCGGCCTGTCTGATTGCGGCAATCCAGCGTGTGCGTATTCCGGCGCCGGAGGTGCTGCTGCCGGCATACGGATGCCCGGCGCTGGTGAGCGCCGTGCTGTTTGCCGGGGCGAGGCCGCGGCTGGTCGATCTCGAGCCTGACCGACCTTGGATGGATCTCGATGCGCTCGGCAGGGCGCTCGATTCGAACACCGTAGCGGTCGTCGGGGTCGATCTCTTCGGAATCCCGGAACGCTATGCCGCGATCCGGGAGGTGATGGACGGTACGGCGGTGGTACTGATTCAGGACAGCGCGCAGGCGCTGCCGCCACCGGCCGACGCGCACTGGGCAGGTGATTACGTGGTTCTCAGTTTCGGTCGTGGCAAGCCTGTCAGTCTCCTGCACGGCGGGGCAGTGCTCAGCCGGGAGGAGGCTTTGGCGCGCCTCCTTCCCCGGCCTGAGGCGCGCGCCAGCACGCCCGCCCGCGGCAGGATAGTGTCGCGGGCCTTGCTGTACAATCTGCTTTCTTCGGCCCGGTTGTACTGGTTGCCGGCAGGCTTGCCGTTCCTCGGGCTCGGGGAAACTCGCTACCGGCCGCTGGCATCGATGGAAGCGGCCGATCCCCAGCTGCTGGAATGGCTTCCGGTCAACGTCCGAGCCCACTGGCGGCGCAGCGATGAGCGTGAGCGCGCGATCCATGCCATGCTGGAGGAGTCAGTTGGCGACAGCGTCGTGGATCTGCCGGCCGTGTGTGGTCGCGAGGGGACCACATTCCGGCTTCTGCGCTACCCGTTTCTGATCGGCGATGCGCAGATGCGCGAACGCCTGTTCCGTTGTTGCGGTCGTCACGGTCTGGGGGCATCCGCCATGTATCCTTCTGCATTACCCAGAGTGGCGGGTCTGGAGCGGATCTTCGAAGGCATTTCATGCCCTCAGGCCGACTCATTCGCTAGCCGGATCATGACGCTTCCGGTACATAGCCGGGTCCGGTCACGCGATATCCGGGCAATGCGCAAGTGTTTCGAAAGTACCGCTGTCCGCGCCACGGATCCCGGGGGTACGTGCCGTGGTGCCGCTTCCTGAGGGGATTCTGGCGCGCTGCCGTCTGCCGCTGACGCAGCACAGCGCGGGCATTGCTGTGGTGGAGACCGAAAGATAGCCAATGGCCAGATTTCTTCACGCAATCGACACTACCGGACCCGGTGGCGCCGAGACCGTTTTCGTTGATCTGGCCACCCGGCTGGCGGGGCCGGTTGATGAACACATCGTCGCGATCACCGGACCTGGCTGGGTGCATAACGAGCTCTGCCGCAGAGGCGTGAGTCCGCACGTAGTTGCTGCCTCGGGATCGTTCGATTTCCGCTATCTCCGCGGACTAGTGCGCCTCATCCGCCAACACCGCATTGATCTGATCCAGTCCCATCTGCTTGGCTCGAACGTCTATTGCAGCCTGGCAGGCATGATTTGCCGCGTGCCCGTGGTATCGACATTTCACGGCTCGGCCGACCTGGGTGTCAACGAGAAGCACCTGGCCCTGAAGAGGTTCGTACTGAACCGTGGATCGAGCCGCTGTGTGTTCGTCTCGAATTCGCTGCGCGAAGAAATCGTTGACCGCACCGGCATCAGCCGCTCGAAAGCCATCACGATCCATAACGGTATCGATGCGACTGCCTTCGTGCCGCGGCGCAATAGCGCATTGAGACAGGAACTGGGGTTGCAAGATGATGCAATCATCGTCGGGGCAGTTGGAAACGTCCGGCCGAGCAAAGGCTACGATACGCTGTTGCAGGCCGCAGTGCAGCTGCGCAGCGTTGATCCCCGCTATCATGTCGTCGTCGCGGGTCAGTATGACAATGCCTTGGGGTGGAAGCTGCTGCGGTTGCGTACGCGGCTCGGGTTGGACAAGTCCGTGCATTTTCTCGGCTTCCGAAACGACGTCGCCAACCTTCTAAACAGTCTGGATGTCTTTGTGCTCAGTTCCGACTCGGAAGGCTTCTCGCTGGCAACGGTCCAGGCGATGGCGTGCGGCGTACCGGTCGTCGTGACGCGTAGCGGTGGTCCTCAGGAGATCGTGCGGGACGGAGCGAACGGGCTGCTCGTCGACGTCCGGGCGGACGCGCAGCTAGCAGCGGGGATCCGCCGGATGGCCGGGGACAGCAGTTTGCGGCAAATGCTGGTGGCCAATGCGCTGGAGCTGGTATGGTCGGAATACACGCTCGAGGCGATGCTTGATCGATACCGGGGGGTGTACGCCGAACTGCTCGGTCGCGGCGCAGGCAGGGCGCCGGCTGTTGGCGACAAAAAGGGTCCGAACCCAGCGCGGGAAGACGGATCAGATTAAGGGAACCTCTATTTATTCCACCATTCTAAAGCCGCAACAACAAAACGCGAGAATAATCGATGCTCCAATCCGGTTTCTTTGATCTTCGGGACCAGCTTCAGCAAGCTCGATGAGTTCGGCGATCCGCTGAAGGCGCTCAGCCAAGTCGTCGACTGGTCAGTCTTCGAACCGATTCTTACCAAAGGGCTGGCGAAAGAGAAGATAAAGTAACGCCGACCGTCCCGCCTTCGATATCCTCCGCTGCGCGCCAAGGAAAGCGAAGCGCGGGCGCGTAGTCCACGGCAGGCGTAGGGTCCTTGCAGGTAGCCGAAGGTCATCTGGACATCCGATACGCCGTTGAGCCATTGCGTATCGAGCATCTGGCACGCATCGGAAATGCGTGCCGCTCGATGAGCAGGGCGGCCGCGGTGTCCCACAGCGGATGCGCAGGTACAACGAGTGCGCCGAGACCCGGTGCGCGAGGGAGACTGGGAAGCCCCGTCGCGTTTATCGAGGGCCGGCGCACAAACGCAATGTGTTGAAGACCGGATACGACCCGGAGTTCTCGAAGAACTCGCCTGGGCGTGTCCTGCGAAAGAAGGTCCTGTGCGGCCTGTACCTGCCTTGGGGCGCGGGATGACCGGAAAGAGGAATGGACCGAAACGGTTCTTCCCCTGCTGCGCCTGTGTCTCTACCGCCCGAGGCCCGTAGCCTTGGCATGCTTCGTCACCGCCCGCATCGGCGACCAGGTGAAGGGGTGCTGCGCCGCCATCCGCGGCTTCTTTCAGCGGTCAAGCGGCTGTGGCTGTATTTGCACGGAGCCACACCAGAACCGCCCATGGCTACTCCGGTCTCCGAGGACGGGCCATGACGGGACGGGAACCGGCAGGCGGCGGCCTGCGCACAGCCGCGACATTCGGGCGCGGGCTGTGGCCACCCGGGCGGGATCAGTCGGCCCAGCCCCGCAGCCGGTAATACCAGAGTCCTACCCACTCGTGGAGCACGTCCTCGAGCACGAGCGGAGCCTTGTTGCTCGGCATCCACGAGTACACGGTGACACGCCCATCGCTTCGGTAGAAGCAGGGATAAGGAATCATCCGCAGACCGAACCGGCGCGCCACAGCCATTGATCGCATCATGTGAAAAGCCGCCGTCACCAACCAGACCGATCCGTGGAAACGGCGTATCCGCCGACGTGAAAACTGGATGTTCTGATGTGTATCGAGAGAGTCGGGCTCGGTGCGAATGTCAGCCGCCGGCACGCCCATGCGTTGGGCCAGCCGCGCCATTTTCGCGGCGTCCGAATCCGCGTTGTCCGGTGTCGGTGCCCCCGAAAACAGCAGGATACCGCCGATACGGCGCCACAGCCGCACCCCGGCATCGGTGCTCTCCCATCCGACCTCGCCGAGCTTCGGATCCCAGCCGTGGCGTTTCACCCGCACCCAGCCTCCGGACAGCACGACGATAAGATTCTTGCCATGAACGACACCGGAGAGCGACGGCCGCTTGTACATGTGCTCCAGGTGACGTAGCAGAAGATTGGGAAGGAACGGCGTGTTTACGAGGTAGGTTGCGGCAGCCCCGACGAGCAAGACGTAGCGCCAAGGCCGCAGCCCTGATGTCCCGCGGACGAACGCGACCACCGTCATCGCGACCAGCACGGCGAAGACGTAGACCATCGGGACAAAGAGCACTTCTGCCCATTCCCTGATTGATGGCATCGCTAAATTCCTTAGTTACGGTCCTTAGTACGGCGGCGTTCGAGATGCTTCCCGCGGCCCCGAGAAGCCCGTAGTAGGCGCGGCAAAGTACCTGCTCGTTGGTATGACATGCCGCACGCACGACACACATGCTTGCTACTAATCTAAAAGACGACAGTTCGGATTCAGGAGGCGAACCGTACCTTACGTGGCGGCACCGCTACACGCCCGGCTCCGCGACGCCGCTGACAGAACCCGTGTCGGCGAGCTGCGGGATGCCGACGGCAGTGAGCGCTTCGCCTCCCGCCGCAGACACATTTCAAAGCAACGCTGGGAAAAAGTGGCCGATGACGCAGCGCATGATATAGAATCCGACGACTGTTTGCCACCGCGCGCTGCCGCGCCGCGTCTCTTCCGGGGGCGCGTGCGCCCCTACACACTCCCAGGACAAAAGCCATGGCCAGACTTCAGCCAGACTCCAGCGAATCCGCCGATACCGAACCGGCAGACTCCATGCGGAACCTTTACGCCGTCAAAATCAGCGCGATATGGGCCGCGGTACGGCGCGAGCCGCTGTCGTTCTGGGCCATCAATATGTACCTGCTTCTCGAGTACGTCCGGCCGCAGACGGCCTATAGCACGCTCAACATTATGCCCTGGGACAAAGTCTTCCTGGTCATCGCGCTTATCGCCCTGCTCGGCGAATCACGTACCGTGTCGGTGAAGAACGGGACCGACAAACTGATCATGCTTTTTCTGCTTGCGGTTCTGGTCTCCTCCGTCCTCGCGACTTACACAGGAATTTCATTCTCGCATTTCACCGACTTCTTTGACTGGCTGGTGATCTATTTTCTCATCACCCGCATCGTCACGACCGAAACCCGGTTCTTCATCTTTTTCCTGGCCTTTCTCGTTTACAATTTCAAGATGTCCCTGCATGGATTCCGGAGCTGGGCCGGCCGCGGCTTCGCGTGGGAGAACTGGGGTGTTACGGGAGCGCCCGGATGGTTCCAGAATTCGGGCGAATTCGGTATCGAACTTTGTGTTTTTTTTCCCCTCGGTTACTATTTTCTCGCGACTCTCTGGCCGCAGTGGGGTCGGATCAAGCGACTGTTCTTTCTGATGTTCCCGTTGACGACGATCGCCTCAGTTGCGGCGACGTCATCGCGCGGCGCAGCGTTCGGCCTTGCCGGTGCAGTCATATTCATAACGGCGCAAAGCCGCCACCGGGTCAAGGCTGTGTTCATTGCCGCAACGGTGCTCGGTCTGCTCTACCTCATCATCCCGCCGCAGTCGCTGGCGCGCTTTTACCGGTCCGGCGAGGACAAGACTTCAATAGAGCGGCTCGTGCGCTGGAAGGACGGTATCAGCATGTTCGAAAAGCATCCGTTCTTCGGCATCGGCTTCTTCAACTGGGACCGATACTACGCCAGCCACTATTCCACTATCCACGGCGGATTTGGCCTTCCCCATAACATATTCATCCAGGCCGGTTCTGAGCTCGGGTCCTTCGGACTTGGCGTCTTCATCATGCTGATCATCGCGGCGTTCGTAAACAACCACAAAACACGCAAGCTCGTACCGAAATCCCGCAATCCGTTCCTGCACAATACCGCACTCGGCTGGGACGCGGCGATGATCGGGTTCCTCGTGAGCGGTTCATTCATCACGGTACTTTACTATCCTTATTTCTGGATCGACCTCGCCTTCGTGGTGGCCCTGCGGACGATAGCCGAGAACGTCGCGCGGCAAGAGCCGGAGCTATCAGACGGGCACGCCGAATTCATTGATTCCCCTCCCCCGGTATTTTGATCCCATAACCGCCAATTTACTGCACGATTCCCTGACCCGTCACCAATGTACCAGTCGCCCGAGTGCGGCCAACCATGAAGACTCCACAGACTCAGCCGAGCGTGCTCATACTCGACGGAAACCAGCGCAGCGCGCTGGCGGCGACCCGTTCGCTCGGACGTCTGGGGATCCCGGTCACGGTCGCCGACGAAACCCCCCGGTCGCTCGCCGCAGCGTCGCGCTACTGCACTGACCGGTTTGGCTATCCATCACCTTCCGAGCAGCCCGATGAATTCTTGGATACGGTACAGCGCAATGCCGCGGCGCGCGCTGTGACCGTAATTTTCCCAATGACCGAAGTATCGGCGTACCTGCTCGTGAGGAACCGCGGCCGGTTTGCGCCAGCCGTGATCCCCCTGCCCGACAGCGAGAACTGGGACTTGGTCGCCGACAAATGCCGGTTGCTGCAGGTCGCGCAGCAGCTGCAGGTTCCGGTCCCCGAAACGCTTTTCCCTGCCGACGCCGACGCATTGCGTGCCGCGGCTGACCGCATTGGCTTCCCGGTCGTACTCAAGCCGTGCCGGTCTAAAGTGTGGCGTGAAGGACGGTGCACGGCCACGTCGGTACACATTGCCCTCGACCACGATGATCTCTCGGCACTTATGGCTCGGCACGAATACCTTCGGAATTTTCCGCTTGCCGTCCAGGCCCGGGTACCGGGATCAGGACTCGGGGTGTTCGCCCTCTACGACCACGGCACGGCCGTGACTTTCTTCGCGCACCGCCGGATCCGGGAAAAACCGCCCCGCGGCGGAGTGAGCGTGCTCAGCGAGAGCATTCCGGTGCGGGCCGATCTGCAGGCCTACGCTACGCGCCTCCTGGACCATGCCCGATGGCACGGCGTGGCGATGGTGGAGTTCCGGGGCACCGCAGATGGAGTCCCGTACCTGATGGAGATCAATCCCCGATTCTGGGGCTCCCTGCAGCTGGCGATCGATTCCGGCGTCAACTTCCCGGGCATGCTCTACGATCTCACGCTGGGCAGACGTCCAACGCCACCTGCGGGCTACCGCACCGGCATCCGCACCCGCTGGCTGCTTGGAGACCTCGACCGCCTGTATCTAGTACTCCGCAAGCGCGAAACCGGCCCGTCCGATATCTCGCGACTGCGGGAGGTGCTCCAGTTCCTGCGGTTCTTCAGCGCGGGTACACGCTACGAAGTCAACCGGTTCGGCGATCTCGGGCCCTTTCTTTTCGAGATCGGGCGTTACCTGCACGAACTACTGATTAACGCATAAATAATGTCCTACTTTAGGCGTAAAGAAAGCGGGCAGTGTCGGATGAAGGAGCGCAGCAGCCAGACGGGACGCCGGCTCTATGCGGACGAGGACTTTGGCGTGGAGCTCAAATTTGCCTCGAGGATGATAGGCCGTTCTTTACGCGCCGATTGCTCAGTATCCCGGATGCAGTTACGGCAGCATGGCTTCAAGACTATTTTCATTATGCCGAGCGGACGATTATGCCGAACGGGGGTGTTTTGGCCGCTCGCAACGCTGATTTGCAGGGATCCCGCTCGGCATAGTTTCCTGGCTTCTCCTTTCATCATGGAACGGAGAAGCAGAGATGAGCAAACCAGGATTTTTCGCATTTTCGGGTACACGTCGTCGTATGTACGCGGGCCCTCTGGGTTCGTATATCGACGATTTCATTGGGCTGCTTCAAAAGCAAGGGTACAACCGCCATTCGATTCGCTGCAAGATTCGATCGGTTGCCGCTTTCAGTCGCTGGCTTGGTCGCCAGGATGGCGCACGGGAGGACGTGGATTCCGATCAAGTGTGCCAATTCCTGGCATATCGTCAGCGCCGTGGTCGCTACGATCTGGGTGACAACGCCGCGCTACGGCAGATGACCGATCTGTTGCGCAGCAAGCGGGTTGTGCCCGCCGTGACTTCATCAAGGCGCCTCGGTGAGCGCGAGCAGGCCGAAGCGGATTTCCGCCAACACTTGCTGCAGGGCCGCGGATTATCACGGGTAACCTTAAATTGCTATCAGCGATGCGTGTCGCGATTCCTGCGCGCTCGCTTTGCCGACGGGCCTATGCGGTTCGATCAACTGACCGCGGCCGATGTCACCGACTTCATTCAGCGTAATGCGCGCGGATACAGCTTTAGCCGTGGGCAACAGGGGGTGACGGCACTGCGCGCGTTTCTGAGGTACCTTCTTCAACGAGGAAGAATTGCAATTGATCTCTCCCTCGGCGTGCCGAAGATGGCCTCTTGGTCCTTGGCAAAGGTGCCGGCGTACCTACGCGCTGACCAGGTCGCCCGTGTTCTCAAGAGATGTGATCGCCACACGGTCATAGGCCGGCGCGACTTTGCGATCCTGTTATTACTCGCCCGGCTTGGACTCAGGGCGGGCGAGGTGGCCGCCTTGCGCCTCGATGATGTCAACTGGGAACAGGGATCTGTGACCCTGCGCGGCAAGGGTGGCCGTTGGACACGCCTACCGCTCCCTCATGACGTCGGTGAAGCGATCGTCGATTATCTGGCCAATGGACGACCCGCCTGCGCCGACCGTCGCATCTTTCTTCGTGCGCACGCCCCCCAGGGGGGATTCCGGGACGCCACGGCGATTTCAATCATCGCATCGCACGCCTTGGCGCGGGCGCGGATCGATCACCCGCGCGGCGGAGCGCATGTATTTCGCCATTCATTGGCCACCGAGATGCTCCGCCAAGGATCTTCCCTCGCCGAGATCGGTCATGTGCTACGGCATCAGCATCCGGACACCACCCGGATCTACGCGAAGGTCGATTTGTCGGCTTTGCGAGAACTGGCGATGCCGTGGCCGGGAGGTGCGCGATGATTTCCCTTCGCGATGCCATCGAGCAGTACGTGCTATTGCGCCGCGACCTCGGTTTCAAGCTCAACGGAGCGCAGTACTTGCTTCGCGATTTCGCAGGCTTCATGGAAGATCACGCTGCCCCCTACATCACCCGTGACCTCGCCGTGCAGTGGGCGATGCGGCCTCAACAGGTTCAGTCCTCGTACTGGGCTCAGCGCCTGATGGCCGTGCGTTGCTTTGCCCGTCACCACAGCGCCACGGACCCCCGAACCGAGATTCCGCCGCCAGATCTGCTGCGCTATCGTCCCCGCCGCGCCCGTCCCTACCTGTATACCGAGCACGATATCGAGCGGCTGATGGCGGCGGCCAGGGCGTTGCGGCCCGCCGGCAGTTTGCGTGGTTTGACCTACGCAAGCCTTCTAGGCCTTTTATCGGTCACCGGACTGCGGATCAGTGAGGCACTGGCATTGAGGGCGGCGGACGTCGATTGGCAGGCGGGTCTGCTGAGGATTCGTAAAACCAAGTTTGGCAAAGCGCGACTCGTTCCGCTTCATTCCTCGACGCGTCGCGGTCTGCGGCAATACGCACGGCAACGTGATGCCTATTTTGGCTTTCTGCCCACCGCACATTTTTTTCTGTCGAAGGGTGGTCGGCCATTGAGCGCCAACGAGGTTTGGAAGACATTCCGATTGCTTTGTCGTCAGGTGGGCCTGCATGCGTCCGCCGATTGGGACGAGCCACAGCTGCATCACTTTCGCCACCGCCTGGCGACCGAGTCACTGTTGCGATGGTACCGCTCGGGCGACGATGTCGAGCAGCGGTTGCCAGTCTTGTCCACGTTCCTCGGACACGCCAGCATCGCCTCGACATACTGGTACCTGTCGAGTCACCCCGAGCTGATGGGGCGGGCGATGCAACGCCTGGAGCAGCGCTGGGAGAAGACGTCATGAGTGCTCATACCCCTTTGGCACCGCTGCTCGAACGATTCTTTACTCAACGGCTGATGACGCAGCGACAAGTCAGTCCCCACACGATCGCTTCATACCGAGACACGTTCCGCCTCTTTTTTCAGTTCGCACGTGAGCGGAGCAAGAAGGCGCCCTGCGAGTTAGCGTTCTCGGATATCGATGTCGATCTGGTCGAGGCGTTCCTCGCCGACTTGGAGAACGGCCGAGGCATCGGCGCCCGCAGCCGCAATTTGCGCTTGAGCGCCATTCGCTCCTTTTTTCGCTACGCCGCCTACTATGAACCCGCACATGTCGCGCGCATTCAACAAATCCTGGTTATTCCAGCCAAACGCCACGATCGCACACTGGTCGGATTTCTCAGCCGGCCGGAAGTCGAGGCCCTTCTGGCGGCTCCGGATCTGCGTACCTGGAACGGCCGACGCGATCACGCCCTACTGCGGGTCGCTTTCCAGACAGGGATGCGTCTATCCGAACTGACCGGTTTGCGCCGAAGCGACGTCGAGTTGAGCACTGGCGCACACGTCCGCTGCTTGGGGAAAGGACGAAAAGAGCGCTGCACGCCGCTGACCTCGCAAACGGTTAAGGTTTTGAAGACGTGGATTGAAGAACCGATGCGCGGTTCATCAGACAGGCTATTTCCCACCGTTCACGGTCAACGCCTGAGCGCCGACGCGGTCCAGTACTTATTCGCCAAATACACGGCCATCGCACGCGAGAGATGTGTGTCATTGAGGAAAAAACACGTGACTCCGCATATGGCGCGACATACCGCCGCCATGGAGCTTCTGCAGGCCGGTGTTGACGTGACGGTTATCGCTTTGTGGCTGGGCCACGAGTCGACCAAGACCACCCAAATTTACCTGGATGCCAACCTGGCTCTGAAGGAAACGGCGCTGGCAAAGACGATGCCACTCGCGGGTCGCAGAGGGCGTTTCCGGCCAGATGACCGAATGATCCAGTTCCTCAACAACCTATGATAGCCAGGAAACTATGCCGAGCGGGATCCCTGCAAATCAGCGTTGCGAGCGGCCAAAACACCCCCGTTCGGCATAATCGTCCGCTCGGCATAAAGGAAGTTATGCCGCATGCGGCATAACTTCCTCTACGTGTCTGTGGACACCTCGGCAATGCGGTGTAGTGGTATTTGACCGCTCATCGATCATCCTGGGATCGTCCGCTATCCGAGGCGGGAGTGGATACGGAGGAGGGCGGCAGCTTCGCTTTTCCGCCCAGTCGTGCCCACAGGCGCTTTGCTGCTGAAAAGAGCCGGGGATGGCGACGCAGTGATTCCTTTGCTTGGTCCGCCGCGCAGCCGAGCGCGTACCGGGTCAGTGCCACGGGCTTTCTGTTGTACAGCCGCAGGCGCAGCAGTGTTTGAACCGTTTGTGTCCACTCCTCTTTCCATGCATCCCGAGCACCAAGCAGATCGTATATCGAATAGCCGCCATCCCGGTAAAGACCGCGCAGTACGGTCTTGTGCAGAACTCGGCCGGGGGAATTTTTCGAAAAAGCCGGGTCGTAGCCGGTCTTGAGTACGTTAAAGGACTGTTTGTACGAAAGACAGTAGTCGAAGGCGATTTTCTTCCCGTCCAGTGCGAGAAAATAAAGCCGGAAGTTCTGCCTCCGGCTCATGGCCTGTGCGAGGTCAAGATAGAAGCGGGTCTCCGCTGCGGAGGCGCTGATTGCGGTACCGTGATCACCTTTCCAGCTCGATTTTTCGATCTCGAGGGCGTCCAGGACAGCTTGGTCCAGGCCCTGCCCATCGGCGATTTCGATCAGTCCGACGGAGCCCTCCTTCTGCAGCCGCCGCTCGAAGTAGTCCCAGTTCTTTCTGACCTTTTTATCGCGCGCGTCGAAGTAATCCTCCCACGTGCCTTCGATGGCGACATAGGGGCTCTCCATGCCGACTTCATCGCGTGCCCCAAACAGACGCTTTCCTCGCATCTGCCTGACGAAGGTAACGACCTGCGCGTCATCCGGCAGATAGTCAAGCTCCATCAGGTCCCAATTGCAGATGCGGCGAAGGAGATGAAGCATGGACTCGAAGACTTCCTGGCCACTTTCACGCGGTAGAACGAAGTTGTACTTGTAGGTCTGCAGGTTTGACATCGAGCGCAGCACTGTCAGCTCCAACGGGCCAGAGCGCCGGCGCTCACGCAGAAGCGGCATGATTCCGCAGATCCGACCTTCTTCGCGGGCGATCACGATATTCAGTGCACCGACCGGAGCGAAGCTCTTCGCCCATGCATAAAACCATTCGTGTGTCAGAAAGATAGAGTCAAAGCCGGAGGCTTCGACAGCTTCGTTCCACGCGGTCTCCAGGGGGGCGAGCTGTTGCAGATCGCGAACAACTTCGATTTCCATTGATGGATCCTGTCGTCGGGCGATGCTTTGGTGCGGAGTGCCGGCTTACCGGCTGGTGCCGGCAGTTTTGTGAACCAGCGCTGCCCGATAGGATGCCATGGTCTTCACGGCAATGGTGTCCCAGCCGAAGAGAGACTCGGCTCGCGCCCGACCGCGCGCGGCGAGCTCGCGTCGCGCGGAATCATCGGATAGCAATCGCAAAACGGCTTCGGCCAGCGATTGCGGATCGTTCTCGGGAATCCATACCGCGGCATCGCCCAGATGATCGGGCAGGCCGGCACGACGCGTGGCGATCACGGCCGTTTCGTATGTCATGGCGTTGACTGCTGGCAAGCCGGCAAAGCTGCCGGTGTAAGGCAGCACGCAGAGCAGAGCCTTGCCATATGCTTCGGCAGTCGCCTGGCTTCCCATCTGGTTGTGCCATTTCACAATCCCGCCAATACCGGTTTCCGCGGCAAGCCTCAAACCGTACTCGGGGACCACATCTCCATAGTGGCCGTGTATCATCAGTTCCGGGGTATTCTCCCGCAACCGCTCCTTTACCAGAGCCATGGCCTGAAATAGGGTATCGACCCCCTTCCCGCGCCATAGTGTATGTCCACCGTAGAAGATGATTCCCTGTTTCGGGCCCTTGGGACGGGGTCCGATATCGATTCCGTAGCTCATCAAGTCTATGATCTCGCTGTCTACGCCCAGGTCTACGAGTTCTTTGTACATGTCAGACGTGTGGACGATAATACGGTCGGCGCTGTTGTACATGCGGTTCGTTTCGGGGAAATCCAGCTGTTCGGGATCCAGCTCGTGAACGGTGATGACTCGAGCCGCCCGCGCCGGAAGGCGAAGCCAGCCGAATGCGGCCGTCGACCCGAAGGCATTGAGTGTCTGCTGGAAGTGCAGCACATCCGCATCGCCGGTATGGCGCAGGTAGCGCCTGGCCCGTTCCTGGTACAGCAGCTTGCGTGCCTCTGTCCGTATCCAGTATTTCACCGGATTGGCGGACTTGAAGTAAGTGATGTGGGGAAATTCGAGGAACTCGCAGCGCCGATCCTGGAACATGCGGTTGATTTCGACGGGGTCTCCGCATCCGCAGTTAGAGGTAATCACGCCGACCTCCGTTCCGAACTGCCGCTCCAGGGCGTGACGCAAGCCGTTCGTATACTCTCCGAACGAAGTGGCAAACCAGCAGGAGACCATTTTGATCCTCATTTTCCGCCTCGTTTATCGCAGTAATGCCTTGGCAAGATAGCGCAGCAGACGGGAAGAGGTGCACAGGTACGACGCAAAACGCCGCTGTCCGACCTGGAGACTCAGCGAGGTTTTTGCGCCGTTGGCCCAGTGGAACTTGTATTCCTCCCCGCCCTTGAGGAAATCGTAGCACGCGAACCCCGCATCGATCGCATTTTCGATGCACTTCCCAAGCAAGGCATTGCCGACGCTGATGCGCCGGTCGAATGACTTGTCAGTCGCCATGAGCAAAAGATGGAGGGCGTTCCCGTAGGCAAGATGGATGAGTGCGGCAACGTCGCATCCCTCCGCCGACAGAATATCGATCTGGGGTGCAACGACGGTGCTGGAGTCGCAGAATGCCCGCAAAAACGGGCTGAGGGTGCTGCCATCGTGACCGCTCTTGGCGTCGTACAGCGCGAAGAACCTCCGCAGGCCTTCCTCTGCGTCCGGACGGTGACAAGTGACATGGTGCACGCCGCTGTGCTCTGCCAGACGCCGCCAGTCCTGGCGGTAACGGGCGCGGCGCCCGGAGGATAACCCGGCAAAAAAGCGCTCAGCCGTCTCCGGCAATGTGGCCCGTGGTATATAGGCGTGCCGCCGGAGTTCTGCGAATTTTCCATCCTCATCGAGCCGATTCATGAAGTGGAAAAGGAACGGGGAGTCGGCAGGAATATCGCTCAGGGACAATTGGTCCCAATGACAGCTCCCAACTCCGAACAGGAAGCGATATATCGCATTAGCCGCCTCCCGTTCCCGGCCATGCCGTACCATGACATCGAGATAGTCGGAGCCGGTTTCCGGTGTCCCGAGAAAGCGGACTTCCCGAGAACGCAGGCCAGCGCAGCGGGATGTCGCTAGGTACCAGGGTGCGATCGCAAAGGGTCGTCCGCCGTCGCGGACGACAAGAACGAAAAGGCGGCGCCCGGCTCCAAGGAAGCAACTCATCCAGGTTTGCAGCCAGTTGTGCGTGAGGAACATCGAATCGGCGGCCGAATCCGCGACGAGCGCGTCCCAGTGGTGCGCAAGATCCGCGCAGCCTTCTGCCGTATCGACCAGTTCGACTTCGTGCTCGTTTTTCACTGGCAAAATCTAACGCATTCCTCTCAGACCGCTGTCAGCGCCGGCATGCCGTGGGGCGCGGCTGGCATTCCGTCGCTGTTCAAAGAACGGACCATGAAGTGCAAACCAGGGATCTATCGTGACAAGGCGCCGAGACCAACGTGCAGAAGGTCGCGCGCACAGCTGGCCAGATGACCAGAATCTGTGTATCCCGGGCTGAAGGTACATGCGTTCCTGACGCCGGCACTTTCTCTTCTCCCTGCCCCGGGGCATCTGGACAGCCCAATCACCCGAATTTTGGCGAGCAAGTATAGAACCACATTCGGAAAGCCATCAAGGTTGCACCCCACAGCAGGGATCGCGATGATGTCGGTCCTGGAGTGCGGTGCTGGCCGTCTTAAGCGGCGAAAAAGGTGAATTGTACCATCCAGTAACGCGGCCATCGGCGAAGTAGACCTTGGACACGCCATAGTCCCACTCATGAGCTGTTTCCAGAAGCGGCCTGCCCTGGACTGATTTGACCAAAGCTTTTGTGGAGCCCATGGTAAAGCTTGTTGGTCGAAGCGGCATCCGGGGTGCACCGAAGGCGATGCTGAGCGGATCCGCCGGATTGTTCACCCAGCGCACTACCGTACCATCCAAGAAATAGACCTTGGATTTTCCGTAGTACCAGACGCCGTTCCTGATGCTGCTCGGTATTCCCTGCGCGGTCTGTACTTCGTCGCGGGTTGAGCCAACCGTGAAAAATGCGCGGTTCCCCGTCGGGCCGTTCACGCTGGCAGACACCAGCCCGGTGTTCGCCGGACGGTCCGCGCCTCTAAGCGAATGTCTGGAGTGCGGAACCGTGGCGGGCTGGTGAGGCCACCAGAGCGTGTATGCCGCCCATGAAGCAAGTCCGATTAATAGCAGCTGAAGCAGGCGGTAGGGTTTCGCGGCAGGACCTGACGGGCGAGGGGACGGCCAACCGGAATCCATCAGCGCGGCCGATGGTGTCCGCGACGGGTGTCCGCCTGGGGTTCTGTCTATGGAGTGCCGATCGGGCACGGAATTGGCTGACGGAAGGTTGCCGTGGCGTTCATGATAGGCTGAAAGTACACGATAGGCCTGGTTGATCTCCTTGATTTTTTCCTCGGCCAGGACCTTCTTTTCAGGCTGCTGGCAAAAGCGGTCGGGATGCCAGGTGCGCACCAGTCGTCGATAGGAGCCGCGCAGCTGTGTCCAGCTGCACCCGGGTTCGACCTCCAGGGCACGGTACCAGTCAATATAATCTCGGTTCATTGGTCACGCCTGTTGCATCAAATTTCGCCCGCCGAAAGATGTTCCGGAGGGGGTTCGAAGCGTCTCTGTCAGCAGGCAGTCCTGACCGCAGCGATCAGAAAGGACGGTTATTAGTAATAAATTTCTCGGACACATCATGCAATCAGCCAGCGTTTCTTGGTTCTCAGTCGGGCCGGCCGGCCGGAGACAAGGGCCCATGTTCTCGAATGCGGACCGCTCTCGTGCATGCCCATCTTTAGAAAGGGCGCCTCTCACGAGACTCATGTGGCTACCGCCTACCAGACCGTTCGTCACGTGCATACTATCGTCTGTCGATTAGACAGGGTAAAATCATCAGCCATGCGAATTCAAGTCATTCCTGTGGAAAACGCAGGTTTTTAATAACACGTTTTTAAAGACTGGATTGAGGGGGCAAGGTGGGAGTTTTCCGTTCTTTGACCGTATTGAGCCTTCTGCTGGTGCTCGCTGCCTGTGCCAGCGGACCGCAGGTTGTCGAGCCCTCCGCCCTTGCCGGCGCGGACAAGGCGTTCACCCATACCGGCGAATACAAGATTGGGGTAGCCGACCGCATTGAAGTCTCGGTCTGGCGAAACCCGGACCTGTCGGTTACCGTTCCAGTCCGTCCGGATGGCAAGATATCGGTTCCGCTGATCGGCGATGTGCGCGCCAGCGGTTTGACGGCCGAACAGGTCGCTGCCGTGATCAAAGAGAAGCTGTCCTATTACATCCGTGATCCGAATGTCACAGTGATCGTCGTGGGGCTCGAAAGCCACGAATATCTCTCGCGTGTCCGTATCACGGGCGCCGTGCTGAAACCGGAGTCGATACCGTGGAGGGAAGGCATGACGGTGTTGGACGCCATCCTGGAGGCAGGCGGACCGAATCAGTTCGCCGCAGCGGACAGTACCAAGGTTTACCGACAGGTGGGCAAAAAGACCATTGTCATTCCGATCAATCTCGGCGCGATTTTGAACGATGGCGATCTGGCAACGAACATCCAACTCGAACCGGGAGACGTAATCACCGTTCCGCAAAGGCTTTTCTAATCTTCGCGGATTCAGGATTATCGATCAGGAATTGGACATGGATCTGCCTTCCGAACAATTATTCCAAGTGCTGGCACGCGAGGCGTTCGTACATCGAAAGGCGATCGTGGCCCTGTTTGTCGTTGTCAGTTTGTGCACGGCGATAGTGGGCCTGTTTTGGCCGCAGCGCTACACTTCCTCAACCACGATATTGGTCCAGAGCAAAAACATAATCCAGCCGTTGATGCATGGCACGGCTGTCGATACCGGCGAAACCAGCAGAGCGAGCGTTGCGCGCTCGATGATCTACGGCCATCACATCATGGCTCAGTTAGCCCGTGACACCGGCTGGATTAACAGCAAAACGACCCCGAAACAGGAATCCAACATCATCCACGGGATACTCATACCGCACACCAGCGTTACCCACGTCGGCGACAACAGAAACCTGATCAGAATCCAGTACATCGATTCCAACCCCCAGCGCGCCTATCTCGCTGCCAAGGATTTGACCAATCTGTTTATCGCGGCGACGCTCGCGGCCAAGGCTAAGGAAAGCCAGGATGCGTTCAACTTCATTAATCAGCAGGTGCTGCAGTACCGGGCGAAGCTCACGGACGTTGAGAACGTTCTGAAAAAATTCCAGACTGAGAACCTGACGACAAGGCCTGGGAGCGAAGGACAGATCGGGAAAAGACTGAACCATCTCCAGGACAACATCGACAAGACCAGCGAAGAGCTCAAGGAGACCGAGATCAAGCAGAACTCGCTGAACAAGCAGCTCAACGGGGAGGCGCAGGCAACGGCCGAGTATGTGCTTGAGGGCCAGTACGAAGCGCGCATCGCCAAACTTCAGGGACAGCTGGCCACGCTGCGGCTCAACTACCGCGATACCTATCCGGACATTGTGCAGCTCAAGCACGAGATTGCGGACCTGAGGCGCGACATCGAGGTGAGTCGCGAGAAGGCGCGGGAGGGCAGGACTACTGGCAGTCACCCGGCTTTCAATGAAAGCATGGTTCTCAATCCCCTGTACCAGCATCTGCGCCAGGAATTGTCCCTGACACGTACGCGGATCGCGACGCTGAGTGTGCGTCTGTCCGATTACCGCAAGCTCATGGCCGAAGAGCTCAAGCGCGGGCGTGAAGTCCACAGCGGTGAGGCGACCCTGGCTGAGCTGACGCGAGACTATACGGTCAACCGCGACATCTACCAGGATCTACTCAGGCGCCGGGAGATTGCACGCGTTACCATGAACCTGGATAAGCAGAAGGAGGGTCTCACCTTCCAGATCCAGAGTCATGCAGAATTGCCTCACGAGCCGGAAGGTCTGCGATTTGCTGACTTTATCTTCGGCGGATTCTTCCTGGGATTGGCACTGCCCATCGGACTTCTGTATGCCAAGCTGCAGCTCGATCCACGTGTCTGCACGGAATCGGTTATTGCCGGAAAGATGAAGCTGCCTCTGATGGCGGTTGTACCGCATCTGTTTACTCCCACGGAGAACGAGGCAACGATGCGGAACCTGAGCCGGCTCGGCATGGTGCTGATGGCGGACGTGATGGTGCTTGCGGGACTTTCTGTCTTGAAAGTGACTGGGGTGATCTGAGCATGAGCAA
>JAJYDT010000051.1 GCA_021777335.1 Pseudomonadota bacterium
TTCGTCTCAACGGTGGGGCGCGATGAGGCCACGATCCGAGAGTACGTCAGGAACCAAGAGCAAGAAGATCAGCGCCTGGATCAAATGAACCTGTGGCGTTGATGGCCACCGTCAGGTGGCCTACAAGAATCGGGGCCGCGTGAGCGGCCCCCTATAGCCGCTTTGAGCGGCTCACAAATTAAAGCCCCCGGCTCTGCCGGGGGATGTTTACCTGTAGTGCTTCATTCTGTTTGGAACTTAAGCGCCGATTGGCCCGGATCTCCTTCTGAAGGATATCGCCGGCCTTGGCCGTCCAGATAAAGGGCTTGCGGTTGTCGTTATGCACGGCGATGCATTTTTCAATGGCGGTCGTGAGTTCCGGGACGCTGCGAAACACACCGCGACGCAGCCGTTCGGTGGTGATGTCGCGGAAGAAACGCTCGACCATGTTGAGCCAGGAGGCCGACGTGGGCGTAAAGTGCATGTGAAAGCGCGGCTGTTTGGCAAGCCAGGCCTGCACCTTGGGATGCTTATGGGTGGCATAGTTGTTACGGACGAGATGCAGCTCTTTGTCTTTGGGTGTTTCGCGGTCGGTCTGACGCAGGAAGGCCAGCCACTCGGTGTGGCGGTGGCGCTTCTGGCATTGGCCGATGACCTGACCGTCCAGCATGCTCAAGGCGGCAAACAGGGTTGTGGTGCCGTGGCGCTTATAAGAGTTATTGTCAAATCTGGTGTTTGGCAGCCTGAATCAGGCGGCGGCCGCACCATGGACAAACGGGCGCGGCAATTACCAGCACAGCGGACGCCAACAATCCGCACCATTTACGCGATCCCATAATCTCCCCCTTATTGTTCTGTCCGACCTGAATAGCCCGGTAGTGGCGGGGGGTCAAGGGAAGGGCGAGATAGGGCCGAAATCGCCCCAAGTGCTTACACGGAAAAAATTGGGTATTGCGGAAAGTGCCGTAACTCGCTGTTTTTATTGGCTCCCCGGGACGGACTCGAACCGCCGACCCGGTGATTAACAGTCTCAAAAAAGCCCTTTTCTTAACAGTCACTTACGCCATAATTCCCTAACGCATCAATGACTTAAGCGGACGTAAGCGGAAACAAGCAGCAGCCATTTTCACTCTCAGGTTACCACCAGGTTACCAAAATTCATGATTGATGGTGCGTATCGAGTCATTCTGTAAGGGCCGCGTGCCATCCCGGACCGGAGGCGTGAAATCGGCCACGACCTCGTGAGGCAGCCGTATGGTCACGCGTTCTTTGGTCGCTGCGGCCGAGGGGCGCCCACCCTTTTAGTTTGTGAAACTCAGTATCTGTTAACTCGTAGGTATCCGGGTCCTGGGCAATCCCCGCCTGGATGGCGGACTCTTCCTCGGGTGTAGGCAGATCAAATATTCGTCCCGACTGAGATTTGACGGACATAGTGTCTTGCTTCTCGGGTGTTGGCTTTTCTGAGCTTGATGATGTGACATTCGATACGATGATCCCCACACACATTACGAATGCAAAGATTTCATCACCATCTCCGGATGGGATGCGACGATCTTGAGAAGGGCTGCGGCGGGGCCGGTCGGATGGCGTCGACCCTGTTCCCAATTCTGCAATGTCTTGACGCTCACCTGAATCAGCGTGGCGAAATCCTGCTGTGAGAGGTGGACGCGTTCCCGCACGGCCTTCACATCAGGCACCACCACTTCCAATCGACGCGAGGGGGTCGCGGTGCCCTTGGCAATCGCTCCCGCTTCTTGGAGACTTTGCAGAAGGTCATCAAAGAGGGTCTTGTCCATGAGTTAACTCCTTTACATACGTGCGTAATAAGGCCGTCTCCCGATCCGTCAAGTTGTCTTTCTTTGACTTCGGATACGCGACCAAAAGGTAAATCTGATCTCGTTTTGTGACCCAGTAATAAATCACGCGAATGCCACCACTTTTGCCGCCACCGGCTAGGGCGTAGCGCAATTTGCGGATACCGCCACCACCCCGGATGAGCGCGCCGCGTTCCGGATCCTCCACAAGGACATTCTGTAGAAGCCGATACTCGTCATCGGTCAAGAGATCCGTTATGAGACGAGTGAATGTCGGAGTCTCGATGAATTCCATAGCCGCATACTATACGCCATTGGCGTATATGTCCATGGTGAACTTACTGATGCAGGTTTATAGGATGCCAGTTCACAGTACGGTGGGAATACGTTAACGCGGTGGGTCAAAAATAAATCTTAAGGATTCGCTCACAAATTTTCCTTGTCAGAATAATCAGTTACGGGCGTGTATAGGATATGAGTACCATAATATACTATACGAAACAATCACTTACAGACTGAGCAGACTTGAACCATCCGGAATTCCGAGCATAATTCGATTCGATGAACGGGAAGGATATAACACACATTGTATTCCCTCCTTTATTTAGGAAAGGGTGGTCTGGGGATGCGTCAACACCCCCAGACCGGTGCCAAAAAACACCCCGATAAGAGCGCAAAATGGCTTTTCGAGTATACCATGCGGCGCGATTACGGGGTCCAGAGGATCTGGACCCATGAGTTCTCATATCGAAACGGCCTCGACCACAGAGGCGGCAAAAATTTATAAAGTCAGCGCGCGTCAGCTTTTTAACCTGGTCAAAGCCAAACAAATTCCCCCGCCTGTGCGCGTTGGGAAACGCCGACTGGTTTGGCTGGTTTCTGACATTCAAGACTTTCTTCGGGCGGGTGGTACCCCAGCCTTTAACACCCGTCGCTCAGGTCGCCCCCGTAAAACTCAAGATCAAGAGGGGGTCTGATGATGCGCACACAGACCCCATCAGACCCCGACTGCGCCTGCCCACCGTGGGTGGGCCTTACTCCCACAGAGGCCCGCGCTTGGATAGAACAGGTCGGCGGTATTGACGCCGCCGCGGATCTCATTCTCAGCTTTGGACATTCCCCTTGTTATCAAAATAATCGCGACTTCCGCGAGACGCACACTCAAGGACCGAGCCTGGATGTCCTTTTGGGTCTTGCCAATACACGCGAAGAAGAAGACGAAGCGCCTACAGATTTCGAGGACACCGAAACGCCGTTTCGCGCAAACCAGACAAAAGTGGCGAGCCTGGCAGTCACCGCCCGTGACTTGGACTGCGATCAGTGGAACGTGATTCTCGCCCTGTATCCCCTCGATAGCCGCGACCGAGATGTCCTGGTTTCGTCTGCGCGGCACGGTGCTGGGGAATCCGAGAAGATCGGGAATGAAGTCGGGCTATCCGGGCGGCGCATCCGGCAAATCCAGGATTGGCACTGGGACTGGGCAAAGGCCAACACCACCATCGAGGAACGGGCGGCACATCTCGATGATCCATTGCCGACCGCCAGAGTGACAAAACGCCTGCCCAGTCGTGCTGGCCGCAAGCGGAAAATGTCACCGGGTAACGCTCCTACCACACCCATCTTGATGTTGGTGCCCCGCGTGCCGTCGCCACCCAAGGCATCTCGCCGTGCAACAAGCCGCCGTCCGCGCCGGCGGTTCGTGGACCCCCGGCAATACGATTTCGGGTGGGGGATGGCGGCATGAGTCAGAAATTGAATTCTACGAACTCGATCGCCGATATTCTTGATCGGCCGGTCTCTTTTCATCGCTGTCTGGCTCGCCTT
The DNA here is from genome assembly GCA_021777335.1 of Pseudomonadota bacterium. GTDB lineage: Bacteria > Pseudomonadota > Gammaproteobacteria > Acidiferrobacterales > Acidiferrobacteraceae > JAJYDT01. The sequence goes on from JAJYDT010000051.1 coordinate 3,618, forward strand.
GCCGGTAGCGTGCACGCCGGCCTGATGCTGTCACAGGCCCTTTACTGGAGTAGCAGAACAAAGGATCCAGACGGCTGGTTCTGGAAAAAACAAGAAGAGTGGTATGAGGAAACCATGCTCACCCGCTGGGAGCAGGAGGCGGCCAGGAAACTGCTAAGAAAAACGGGAGTATGGGAAGAGGCGCTGCGGGGGATTCCGGAAAAGTTGTATTTCAAGATTGACGTGACCGTCTTAACGAGCCGTCTTTTGAATATGGATAATGGCGGCGATCTTAGTGGCAGTGGTACCACATCCAAGGATGGAGCAGAGCCGCCAACCAGTATGGGGCGTGACCACCAACCAGTATGTGGTGATACCACATACAAGCCTGCGGTCAGACCGCATGCTAATACAGAGACTACAGCAGAGATTACTAACAACCCCACTACCTCGCTACGCTCGGTAGTCCCCCCACGAGGGACGGTGCGACCGCCCACCACTGATAATCCTGGGCATGGCGATACGAACTGCGGCACGCACCGTCCTGTGCGAAGCTGTGCCCCCAAACCCGCCAACCCCCGTCACGCGGATGCGCTCCGGGCGCTTCTCGCGCCACTAGTCGAAGGCTTGGATCTGGAAGCCTGGACCGAGTACGTGACATTCCGATCCGCTATCCGTAAACCTATCCATCAGGCATCGGTAGAAGCGGCTCAGACCCGACTGCTGAAGTTCGGATCAGAGGCGGATGGGTTGGGCGGACAACTCGCTGTCGTCCGGCAATCGATCGCAAACGGCTGGAAAGGCCTGTTTGCCTTGAAACAGGAGAGTTCGTATGCAACCCATCAGCGCATTGACAACTCCGCTGTCGCTCGTGTCGAGCGCGCCACAGCCCACCTCTACCAGCCAGAACCTCTTGACGGAACGTCACATGGCGGATCTGTGGCGCCGGATGACGCGGATCTACGGCCACCGTTGGACGTCAGCGTTTGGGGCGAAAGATGACGCAACCTGGTTGCGAGGCTTGCACGGCTTGACGCCCGCCCAGGTTGGCCGCGGATTGTCACGCTGTGCGACGCATCGCGCGGACGGATGGCCGCCGACTCTCCCCGAGTTCCGGGCGTTGTGTACGCCCACGGCCGAGGACCTGGGCTTACCGACACCTGACGCTGCGTATCGTGAAGCCGCGCTGGCAGATCGGGATCATCGATGGAGCCACCCCGCGGTCTTTGCCGCTGCGCAAGTCGTGGGTCTCTTTGAACTTCGCACGCTCCCCGAAGCGAAGAGCCACCCCTTGTTTGAGCGGGCCTACGAGATCGTGACGCGCCGCGTATTGGCCGGGGAACAGTTCGATGCGCCGATCCCTCAGGCTCTAGAAAAGCTCCCAATACCTGCGCGGGCCGAGGTGGCGGAAGCGGCATTGACCACGATGCGCGCGCTACTGCGCGGGTGATGGTTGTGATCGGGGAGGGTCGAGTGTCGTTTGCCCGCACACTCTATTGATTAGCTCACCAATAAATTGCAGGTGCTCAGAGGCGCAATCGGCTGTCGCTTCAGCAATAAGGGCGTCGTTACCATGAGCAAGCTCATTACGGAAATCTGCGGCGCGATTGAGCTTATCTTTCCATGCCTTGAGGCGAGCATTCACGCTCTCATCGGCCAGCACCGTTTGCCGCTCAGGTGTCACAGAATAATCGCGATCATCCCATGAGCGGACATGAGGCGATTCAATATCTGGAAAAGGGGGAGCAAAGGTGCGTCAGATAGTTTCGGCCATGATGGCCTGCTCCAATTGCTCTCGGTCAATATCCCCTATGAGTCGACCGAGAGTCGCTTCCTTTTGTTGAGTCTCTCGAAGCGTGGCCTCCAAAGCGGCATACCCCACTAAGACCGCCACGGCGGCGAATTCCCGCACGAACCAGGAGTACAGAACAAGGTTCGCCGCCGTATCGAAAATTGCCCGAGCGCGCGGCGGAATATGGGGGTCATTGATCAATCCAAATGGTGTCGACGCCGTCGTGGATGCCATAAACTGGGCAAAGGTTCTCGCGTAATGGGTCTTGTGACCTAACAGGGCCGCCGTCTCTTCCATCCCCAGCATAGACTTGCCCTTAAAACGCGGATCTCTTTTGAGGATATCCTCAGGGGCACGACAGCGCTCAGGGTTTTTCCGTACCTCATCTTCCATAAAGCGAAATGTGTTTAGGTCAATTTCCATACGGCAATGCGGGCAACGCGGATTTTGCATGAAATGTAGCCTCCATAACGGCGCGCGGTTATACGCGGCTGTGTGCCATACTGCGCTTGTGTGATCGATTCGCGTATACCAGTCTGGGATTATAACAATGGGAGACGAACGTAGGGGCTTAAATTGACATGCAAGCAGGCGTTCTATAGATTTAAGACCTCTTCTGTGAGGGTTTCTCAAATGGCTAAAAAAATGTTTTCCCGGCGGGCTTGGTTCAAGACCGCTGTCGTTACGGGTTTCGCCGTGGCTGCGTATCCTTTTGTGGATCGACGGGCCGTAGCTGCTGTGCAGCCCAAGCTTGCAAAAGCGGTCGTTCATTATCAGGACCATCCCAATGGACGCAAGATGTGCGGTATGTGTGTCCATTTTATTCCGCCAGGCGGCACAGCAGGACATGGCATGATGGGCGCTATGGGCCCAGGGATGATGGGGACGGGACAGACCATGGGTCCCGGAATGATGAAAGATGGGACCTGTCAGCTTGTGCAGGGACGGATCACGCCTATGGGCTACTGCATCCTGTATGCGCCTGTGCGGTCGTAAAAGGATGCGTCTGTATTCGGGGTGGATAGTCTTATTGTTTCCGGGTTACGCATCAGGAGAATACTATGGCGAATGTCGGCGACACGTTTAAACCAGGGGATAAGGTCCCGCATTCTGGAATCTACAAAGTGACTCACGATCCAGAGCACACGCAATTCCATGAGGTGACATGCGTATATGGAAAAGTCTTCCCGCCATGTCGAGGCTGTAAGCACCCGCGTTTCATATTAGTTAGAGCTGCTCAACACATCGATTCAAATGAACATTTTGGGACAAGCTAGAAAAGACCTATTACTACTGTGTCATTAAAGTTTTGTTAGGAAACCGGCTGTTTCCGCAGCACGGGCACTGGATCAGGGTTCGTGCGACGGCGCGCGCCAAGCGGAAGCGGCAGGTTGCAATCGACCAGGGCACGTGGCGCTGCATTGGCGCCAGCCCCGCGCGGGCGGTAGTCGGTGGGTAAGCCAGGCGTTTTGAATCGAGCGGAGTTTTTTTTGGCGCCGCTGAGGCGCTCCAGCATCAGGAACCCGTAGGCGGCAATGCACAGGCTGGCGTGATGATGGAACCCCCTCCAGTTTCGGCCTTCGAAGTGCCCCAGGCCAAGCTCCTGCTTGAGCTCCTGGTAATCGCGCTCGATGCGCCAGCGCCCCATTACGGTGTCGACCATCGGTTGCCACGGCATGTCCGCAGCCAGATTGCTCAGCCAGTAGTGTGCGGGTTCCTCGGCATCTCGCGGCCACTCGATGATCAACCACTCTTCGGCTCGGGGCCGGTCACGGTGCGCAGCCCTGACGCGCACGCGCGCAAAGCGCGAGCTCAGCGGCGCCGACACACCTTGGCGCCAGGTCACCGTGCGCCAGCTTCGCGCCGGCAGCGCACGCGCAAGCTCCGCCACCGAGATCGGCTGATGGTCCGCGTCGCGCAACTGCCGGCGGCGCCGTCTACCGGTCTCGCCATCAGGGTCGGCTTCGGCAGCCGGCTGGTGTTCGCCCCACCACACCGTGGTCCCCGGCCGAACGCCCACTGCGTAGCGCAAACCATGCGCGGCGAGCTTCTCGCGCCACGCGGTCTCATCACCGTATGCCGCATCGGCCAGCACCGTGCCGCGCGGGTACCCCGCCTGCAAGGCGGCTTCGATCTGTTGCCAAGCCAGTTCGGGCTTGGTCGCGAAGCACACTCCTTTGGGCACGCCGACCTTGCGCCGACGCGCTTCGTCGTCGGCCCATTCGCGCGGAAGGTACAAGCGAAACGCCAGGGGAAGACTGCCCTGGCTGGTGGCAAGCGTCAGCGTCACCGCCACCCGGCAGTTATCCTGCTTGCCCGTCTGTCCGCAGTACTGATGCGACACGCCCACCGAATGCGTGCCCTTCTTCGGGAACCCGGTGTCGTCCAAAATCCACCACACCGGCTCATCGTCGCGCACCAGCTTGGGCAACACCTCATTGGCAGCCGCCGCCAACAACGCCTCGTCGCTCCACTCCGCCTCGGCAACCAGGTGATGCATCGACTGGTGGGCCGAGCGAACACGCTGCGGCTGCACCCGCGCCGCCATCGGTTCCACGCTCTTGCGCCCGCCGGGCAGCACCAATCCCTTCAGGTACCAGTGACCAGGCTGCTCCCGATCCGCGTGCTTCATCGTCCCCACCATCACCTCGCAGTACCTCTCAAACCGCGCTTCCAGACCCCCTTGCCATGGCACCCCTCAGAAAGTACTTGAAGAAGTCGCCATAATGCCTTATCTTTTAACACAGTAGTATTAAAGCACTGTCTGCAAGTCAAAGCCTGCCTCGAAATAACTACTGTGCAGGCATTGCCACTTGCCGCGCACATAACCTCCCTCCTTCACTGCCTTGCGAATTCGCTGCCCCACTCCGCGGCCTGCTATCTGGTACCGACACTATCTAGCGATAGCCATCCGGATTCTTCTGCTGCCACCGCCATGCGTCTTCGCACATCCGGTCTATACCGTGCGCGGCGCGCCATCCCAGCAGCGTTTCAGCCAGACCGGGATCTGCATAGTACTCCGGCAGATCTCCTGCGCGCCGCGCTACCACCTCCCAGGATATGGCTTTGCCAGATGCCTTCTCAAAAGCCGCCACCATCTCCAGAACACTATAGGGCTTCCCCGTTCCCAGGTTGACGGTCAATACCTTGGGCTCTGCCCATAACGCCGCCAACGCTGCTATGTGCCCGCGAGCCAGATCATCCACATGGATATAATCTCGCAGGCCGGTACCATCGCGTGTTGGATAATCCCCGCCAAAAACGCGCAGCTTTTCCCGCTTGCCCACGGCGACCTGCGCGATATAAGGCATGAGATTATTTGGTACGCCATTGGGGTCCTCTCCTATCAGACCGGACGAATGCGCACCGACCGGATTAAAATACCGCAGCAACGCAACGCTCCACCGGGGATGCGTTTTCTGCACATCCCGCAGAATATCCTCGACCATCAGCTTCGTACGTCCGTAGACGTTTATGGGCGCCACCGGCATGTCTTCCCGGTATCGGACGCACTCGGGATTTCCATAAACGGTTGCCGATGAGGAGAAAATCAGACGCCGGACACCAGCGCGCGCCATTTCCTCGAAAAGTACGACGCTGCCTGTAACGTTGTTATCGTAATAAAGAAGCGGTTTTTCCTCCGACTCCCCCACGGCCTTGAGGCCCGCGAAGTGAATCACGGCATCGATATGGTGATAGGCAAAAAGCTCCTGCACGGCCCGCTTATCCCGCAGGTCGCCGATAACCAGATCGGGCCCTTTCCCTGCGATCCTTTCGATTCTGTCGATCACAGCGGCCTTGCTGTTGCACAGGTTGTCGAATATCACGACCTCTGCTCCCGCCTCCAGCAGCCGCACAACGGTGTGCGATCCGATGTATCCGCATCCGCCTGTGACCAGCACATGCACACCACACACATCTGAGCCGGTTCTGCTCATGGACACACCGCCCCTCACATCAGTCCGCGTTTTTCACCAACAACTGCCTGACATCGCGCATATTCGGCAAGGGTGGCCCGCTGAACGTGCTCGGTTGAGAATTCCTTCTCCACCAGCCTGCGTCCGGCGCGGCCCATGCGCTGCCTTTCTTCCGGCTGCCGAATAAGCTCTACAATGGCATCTGCCAACGCCTGTGGATCCTGAATGGGTACACGCAGCCCATTTTCCCCCTGCACGACAATCTCGCGGCAGCCACGCGTATCCGTTGCAATCAGGGCCCGACCCGTCGCCGCTGCCTCAAGTAACACTTTGGGCAACCCTTCTCCATAAAAAGAGGGAAGGCAGACAATATGTGCATCAGCCAGAACCTGCGCCATGTCAGATCGCTGACCAAGCCACTCGATCACGCCAGACTCGTGCCATTCCGAAAGCTGCTCCGTCCCGATCGAGCGGGGATTATGCGGATCCCCTGTGCCTGCCAGCTGGAATCGTGCTGCAATGCCCCGTTCCCTGACAATGCGGGCAGCCGCGACGAATTCTCCGACCCCTTTTGGCCACAGCATGCGCGCGGCAAGCAAGACCACGGGGGGCGTTGCCGGCGACTCTGGACAGAACGGAAAATTCCGCAGATCGACACCAGCACCGCGGATCAGGGTAATGCGTTCGGCAGACGCGATCCCGAGATTTGCCAAGGTGCTGGCGTCGTCTGGATTTTCTGTTATGACACGCACGTTGGGGTATCGCATCACATACCGGTAAAGGCCCGTGATCAGGGTGCGCACAAGCCGTGAGCCGCCACCGCTATAGGCGTAGCCAAGTCCCACTGGCGCGTTTATGATGCAGCGTACCCCGGCCCAACGCGCTGCAATCGTCCCATAAACGATGGGCTTTACCGCGATATGGTGGACGATATCAGGGCGTTCCCTGCGATACACTCGATAAATAGAAAGCAGCGTCAACCACTCACGAAGTGGATTGCGGCTTTTGCGCACGAGCGCCAGCGGCATCAACGTCAGGCCGGCGCCCGTGATGACAGGACCCATGCGATCCACATGAGTCAACACCACGACACGATATCCCGCATCCCGGGCCGCCATGGCCCGATCAAGAAAGTGCGACACGAAAAACCAGTCTTCTGTCACGAAAAACAACACGACCTTCACGTCTTTTTCTCGTCTGCGTACCGCCCCAAGAGAAGGTTCACCCATAAAAACGCTCTACCTCACCATAATGAAGCCGTGGGTCTGCATGATGCATGAACCACCATCCCTCGCGAGTCGCCACACGACACCGTCTAAAACGGCCACACGCTGCGCGCCAGAAAAAGCAAAGCGCAGCCTGCGGCGAACGCCATCACATCCCTTAGGGCAAACGAGCCCTCAAAGCGGGAAGATAGTAACGGAGCGTGAAACCATCCACCAAGGGCGCCAATCCTGCGGCCGGCCCGGTCGATACGCGGTCCCCTCACGGTGAGAAAGACACTCCCGGGAAAGACCTGCCGGTTACACGCTGCAACCCGGCCATACGGCCCGCTTTACGTAGGCGACCTGACCGCCGCAAAGTCCCCCGCGAAGACAACGGCCATGGAACCGCCCATTGCAGGGACGGCATCCCGGAGAAAAACAAAGAGATCAGAAGTTGCACCGAGCCCTGAGAACGCACCAAGAGGACCGCGTCGCAGACAGACGACTCAACATGTCCCGTCGCGCATACCGGAAGCCGGCGCATGGTCGCTGTCATGACTCACCTACAAAAGCCTCTTTTTTTTCTTCGCCGCCTGCCGGATTGTTCGCCATGACAACAAACGACACCCGCTACCAACAGCCCCGCGCATGCGTCACTATAACCGTTTCGTCCGGGCATCCGGGCCTTCACAACGCAACATTCCTTAAAGCCAATGAGGCCACCGACCATACCTTAGCACAGGGCACGAAGCCCGGAAGCGTCGCCGCGGGCCCCGGCGCACACAGATCGGGGTCTTCTTTCGCGCACGCCCCGGGTGCCGTTCGATCAGGCGCGCCGCCCCCTGCGCACATAGGCTGCAACCGCAAGACGCCCGGTCACGCGTCCCGACTCCATGGTCACCACCTCGTCTACCAGACGGGCAAGACCCGCCAGGCGATGGGTGATGAGAATGACCGTCCGGCCGCTGGCCGCGGTTTCGAGGGCGGAGAGGAGATCCTGCGCGGTGCGCGTATCGAGCCCCTCGGTCGGCTCATCCAGAACCAGGACCGGCGCATCCTGAAGAAGCGCCCGGGCGATGCTGATGCGCCGCGCTTCGCCGCCCGAGACGCGCGCAC
>JAJYDT010000012.1 GCA_021777335.1 Pseudomonadota bacterium
GCATTCGAGACACCGCCCGGCAATTTGCCGGGCGACATCGGCATCCTGGTGCTGTTCACGGTCGCATCGCCCTTGCCCTAGTCACACCCGGACCTGCCGGGCGCAATCATCCCGCCCGGTATGGGCATCCCTCGCCTTTGTAACACAACCGCTGACCTCTTCCCACACCTAACCGGAGGGATTCCTGCCCCACGCAGACCGCAGGGCCGCAATCGCCTCGGTGGGCTCGTGGGCCAAGCATCGACCATGGGCTCGCCCCCCCTACACAGGTGTGTGACGTTCCGGCTGTCCGCCAGTAGGTTTTGCGACAGGCGTATCAGACAGACATATCATAGGACGCCTGCGGCGTCCGCGCTATCCTTCCCCCCACGCTGAATGGCGAGGCTAGGCGCGCAGAAGGGCAATGTCGCGACACTGGGCGATGGGACCACATCCTCCGGCCAAACCCCCTGCCCGACATCCGGGGGACCGATCATGGTGCCTGGCGTTCCCCCGAACAGACCCTTTCAGGGCGCCGAATCGGGACAGGAACAAAGCGCGTTCCATTGCACCATGTGGCCCGCTGGGATCAAGCCGTTCAGGACCTTGAGGGCGGATCTCACCACCTCGGGCTCATCGAAAAACTCGATCACGAGCGGCAGGTTGGCGGTCAGCCTGAGGAGATCCGCCGAATGCACTTCGCCCTTGGTACCGAAACCCGCTATTCCGCGGAACACAGTAACACCATGCACGCGGTGTTCATCGTGCAATAGACTGAAGATCTCCTCCATCAAATTTGTCCGCCGCCCGTGATCAGCTTCGCTGACATAGATGCGCACCATAGTGACGTTCTTTTCCATATTGCCTCCAGACTATAGATTGCGAGCAATGTAAGCGCCGGCAAACGCCGCGCCCAGTCCCATAGCCAGCGATAACGCCACATATAGCGCCGCCCTGGCCGCTTCGCCTTGCTGCACAAGCAGCACAACTTCCATAGAAAAGGTGGAGAACGTCGTGAAGCCGCCGAGCACGCCAGTAAGGACTCCAGTTCGGACGGCGGGCGTTATCGCGACACGCTCCAGGGTTTCGATAAACAGAAAACCCATAAAGAACGCGCCGAGGACATTGATCGTCAGGGTGGCGTAAGGGAAGCCGCTGCCAAATATCTCCGGGATCAGACCCTCGAGGTAGAACCGGGCCACACAGCCGAACGCCCCGCCCACAGAGATTGCCAGATAATTCCGCACCGCGCGTCCTCCTTACCGGAATAACGACAGAGCGAGAATACCGACCAGCAACGCGCCGATCAGCACGAGATAGAAATTCAGGTTCCCTGACTGCAACGCGCGCAGTTTTCCTGACACGTACCAGACGCCCCGGGTCACCGGTGAAAACAGGTAAGGACCAAAAAGTGGCGCGATGCGGTAATTGAAGATCAGGCGCTTGACGAAGTATGGCTGACCCTCATGCTCCCGCCGGGCCTGTAGGACGGGGCGATAGACGAAACTATAAAAAGTACGCAGCGCGTTGGAAAATGAGAGCGCAGTAGTCGCGGCGCGTGTGGCGTCCTCCCGCATGCCACCAAACCAGACTGGTACCCGGGACACGGGCCTGCCGCGTGCCGAGATGGCAAGGAACGCAAGCGGAATCAGTGCCAGCAGTGGCATCACAATGATCAACAGGCTAGGTGAAATGAAGGCGAAGCTCGCACTGAGCGGGACAAGCAGCCATCCGCTTCGCATCGATGTCACTACCGGCGCGCTGGAGATGCCTGCTGAAGCGGCATTGAGTGCCAGAAGCCAGTGTGGCATGCCCGCGGCAAGCACCAGACTTGCGAAACCAAGGAAAAACACCCCGAGACTGACAGACCACGCGACACCAGGACTGCGATCTTTACCGTTGCCGAGGAGCGCAAGGCCGAACAGTTTGACAAAGGTCGCAAGGGCAATAGCCGCGGTTAGAGCGAGCCCAGCGCCCGCAAGCGCAAGGGTCAGGCGGCCAACGATGCCGGTGAGATGAAAACCCTGAAAGACGGTCTCAAAAACATACCATTCGGTCACGAATCCTGCCTGTGGGGGAAGTGACGCAAGGCTCATGGCAGCAAGCAGCAGGCCAACTCCAAGCGGCCAAGGGCTGCGCCGCATCAGCCCCCGCTGCGTGATGTGGTAACTTCCAGAACTGCGGTATACGCCATCCGCGCCGAGAAAAAGCGCACCCTTAGTCAGGGCGTGGCTGGCAAGATGCAGAAGTGCCACGATCCAAGCCAGCCCGGCGAGCGCAAGCAGCCCGTCTCTGCGAAATAATACCGCGGCCCCCAGCATGGTCACTGCAATGGCCGCGTTCTCGGCGGACGACAGACTCAGCATCGTGCGCCAGTCTTCCTGCTGAAAAGCATAAAGGGCAGCCAGGATCGCGCTGAACACGCCGGCGACGGTGATCACGACGCCGAGAGCGAGCACCTCCGTGGTGTGGCCATGTGGAAGCCAATCGAGCAATGCCCGGCCCAACCCAAAAAAGGCAGCATTCAGGATCACGCCGGAGAGCAACGCGCCAGTGGCGCCGCTCGCCGAGCCATAGGCGCCCGGAAACCACTCGTAAAAAGGCAGGATACCAAGCTTCGCACCGAAACCCGCGAGCAGCAAGAAACCAATAAAGAACGCCCCGATGCCCGATAGATGCGTAACCGGGGATAGGAACCCTACGAATGCCATTGCCCCCGACTGACGACTCAGCAGAAGCATCGCCAGCAGAAGCGCCACCGCCCCAGCCTCAAGCAGGGTCAACATGAACAAGACTGCTCGTCCGGCCTGCCTGTCCAGACCGTCCGCGAGGATCATAAGAGCGCCCCCCAGACTCATGAGTTCCCACGCGATGAGGAAGGAAACCGCGTCCTGCAGACCGAACACACCCAGGGCGCCGATGAGGGCGACCCCGGCGCCGAAGAACCAACGTTGCCCACCGGCGGGCACGGGCGTTCCAAGACCGCAGGCGATCGCCGCCGGAATGAGGCCGAAACCCATGAGCCATAGAGCGGCCGGCGTGTAGCGCACGAAGACTGGTTGCCCAGCCAAAGTAACTGGCAAGGCCAAGGGTGCAATCCCATGCGGCAGCGCCACAAACGCAGCCAGGATCCCTCCGGCAGCGCCGAGAACCAGCAAGATCCTCGTGATTAGGGCGTGCGCCCCGATCAGGGTACTTGCCAAGGCAAACGCCCAAAAGATCGCTGCGGCCTGCAGGAGGTCAGTTGCCAAGGTGTCCTCCCTGAACCCGCTGAGGCGCGCGCCCGAGCAGCATGAGGAGGGCGTCAATCATAGCCGCCGGGTTTGGCGGACAGCCAGGTAGATAGAGATCTACTGGCAGCACACCGTCCAGGCCCCGGCCGCAGGCATAACCGTCCGCGATAACACCTCCGGATACGGCGCAGGTGCCCATTGCCATCACCCAGTGTGGTTCGGGCATGGCGCGGTAGGCCTCAAGAAGTGGTCCCCGCATCGCGTAGGTAATCGGACCCGTAACCAAAAGCAGGTCCGCCGCACGCGGCGAGGCAGTGAAAAAAATGCCAAGACGGTGCAGGTTGTAAAATGGGTTATTTAGTGCCTGCAGTTCCGATTCGCAGCCATTGCAGGACCCCGCGTCCACATGCCGTACATGCAGGCTGCGGCCGAAAACTTTCTGGATCTTACCCGGCAGTTGCCGTCCCGGTTCAGACGCAAGCGCCTCCTGCCATACAAGATCATCACGTCTGCGTACACCAAAGGCCCAGTCTGAGGAACGGGCGAACGCGCCCTCGGGGCACGCCTCGATGCAGAGCTGACACACGATGCAACGCCCATAGTCGACCTGCACGGTACGGGCCGGCCCGGGATCAATCCGGATTGCACCGGGCAGACAGACCACGGCACATGCCTCGCAATCCGGCGCGCAGCGTGCGGGGTCATGGCGCGGCATGCCGCACAGCCCTTCCTGACCGTCCTGATCGCCGGCAAACGGCCAATCGATGGTGGCTTTCCCTCGTTGTAAACCGAACAGCGTCCACACAGGCATGACTCCTCCTAACGATCGCAGCCAGAAACGGTGAGACCAAAGCTCGCCTCGTTGATGGCGTAGTCCATCATGTTGCTATCGTGTACCGTGTAGGGAAACACCCGCCAGTTGGAAAAAGAGGGCGACTTGACCTTCACCCGGGCGATCGCACCGTCCCTGCTAAGATGCACCGCGTAGAACACCGTTCCGCGGGCCGATTCTGCCCAACCAAGACCCTCCGCGGCCTGGCACGGCGTGCACGCGCTACGCACTGACCCCTCTGGCAGGAGCGGTAATACATGCTGGATCAAGGCAATTGCGATCTCGATCTCCTCGATGCGTACCTCCATGCGTGCCTGGGCATCGCCATCCTCCCGGATGGCCACGGTCACCGGCAGTTGTGCGTATGCAGCATAGGGGTGATCTCGGCGCGTATCGCGGTCAAGACCGGATGCCCGCTCGACGGGACCGGTTGCCCCCTGATCAAACGCAGTCTGACGCGCAAGCACGCCGGTCGTGATCAAGCGATCGAGATGACTGTTCGTCGCCAAGAGGCGGCGTGTATAGTTGTGGATCTCCCGGCGCAGAACCTCAAGTTCACTTCCGAGCCACCGTGGCGCAAGATCCCGCTGCAAACCGCCCGGCACCAGCACACCCCGCAGAAAACGGCTGCCGCTGAGACGCGCATTGATCTGCTTGACGCGCTCCTCCAGAAATTTTCCTTCGGCTTCGCCGACCTTGAGGGTCGTGGTATGGCACAGATAACCCAGATAATGAAGATGGTTATAGATCCGCTCGAGCTCCGCGAGCAGTACCCGCAGCCATTGTGCACGCGGCGGGGGCTCGCAACCGCATGCGCTCTCAACAGCCTGACAAAACGCTAGGGCATGGGCAAGGCTGCCCACACCGGATACCCGTTCGGCGAGCAAAGTGCCATGCGACACCGAAAGGCCCTCGAAACGCTTTTCCATCCCGCGGTGTTTGAAGAACAGATGCGCATCGTAATGGAGAATACCTTCTCCAATATAGATAAACGTGAACTGGGCCGACTCTTGGACGTCACCACGGATCGGCCCGAACGGCAGTTGCTGCACATCCTCGCCTTGGACAGGCGGCAGGCGGCGGGGCTCTGGCACAAAAGGCATCGGCTCGTTGCGTCGATAAACCGGACTGAGGGGCGGTGCCGAAGGTCGAGCCCCTTCATGCAACACCAGCGGATAAGGCTCCGGATGCCCCGAGAACCGGACGCCGCAGAGATCCATCATCTCGCGTTCATACCAACCAAGGAGCGGCGAGATCGAAGCGAGGCTTGGTGTCGCTTCCCCGGGAGCCACGCGCCATATCTCAAATGGGCGCCCGCTGCCATTGTCCGCGATATAGCGAAGCTCGGCGGCTTCGACATCCGGGAACCAGGCATAGGCCATCTGCATACGCCCACCCTCGTGCAGCACCCGCATACAGGCGTCCGGAAGCGCATCGGAGCGAAGGTCCTGAACTCCCGCGCTGTTCATGTCGCACCTCCCAGGGCATGGTCAACCGCGCCGAAATAATGCCACAGCGCCTGCGGCCACCAGAGCCCGAAGACCAGGAGCGGCACGATGGCAAGCCACATAGGCGCGATGCACCAGAAGCTCAGACGGTCAGGCTCAACAGGATCCGGAATCTGCGGCGTGAACATCATGTGGCGAAAATGATTGAGGAAACCCACAAAGATTACAACCAGGAGCACCGCCATCACGAACACGGCCCAGGTATTTGCCCCGGACATGCCCGCTCTGAGGATTGTCACTTCACTCAGAAAGAGTCCGAAGGGTGGCGCCCCGGTAATCGCGACGGCGCCCGCAAGCCACAGAACTCCTGTGACCGGAAGACGCTGCAGCACACCACCGATCTTTGGGATCTCTTTTGTTCCAAACGAGCGCATCACATTGCCCGCACCGAAGAACATAAGAGGCTTGTTGAGAGAGTGATTCAGCATGTGATACAGGGCGGCAGCGACCCCCAAGGGGCCACCGAAACCGAAACCGAGCGCCATGATACCCATGTGCTCGACGCTCGAGTAGGCCATCAGGCGTTTCACGCCCTCCTGCCGTACGATGAAGAGCACAGCAATGAAGAGTGAAAAGATACCGAGGATCACGAGCGCTGCACGAGGGATGGGGCCGAGACGGGCCCGGTCTGTGATCGCGAGAAACCGCACAATTCCGAGCATGGCCGTGTTGAGCAATGCCCCGGAGAGCATGGCGGAGACCGGTGCCGGACCTTCGCTGTGCGCATCCGGAAGCCAAGTATGCATCGGTGCGAGTCCTGCCTTCGTACCGTATCCCACGAGTACCAGCAGAAACGCGAGGATCAGAAGGGTAGGGTTCATCCGCGCCGCGGCATCACCAAGCACGGACCATGTCATGTCATAACTTGGGCCGAGAACAAGACTGCCCGCCCAATAAAACAGGATCGTGCCGAGCAGGGCAAGGCTGATGCCGGCGGACACGATGATGATGTACTTCCATGCAGCCTCAGTGCTCTCGGCACCGCGTTCGAAACCGACAAGAAAGGTGCTGACCAGAGTGGTCAGTTCGACGGTGATCCAGAATACGCCTACGTTATTCATGAGCGGGGCCACCAACATGGTGAGTGCGAAACCCGCGAAAAGCGCGTAGAAAACGTACAGGCGCGGCTCCTCGTCGAGCAGCCGCATGTATCCCACGGCATAGATCGACGACAGCAGGTAGACAATCGCCACGCACAGCAGCACCCACGCCCCTGGGGGATCCAGCAGCACGTAACCGTCCCAGTAAAGGTGTGGACCGCCGAGACTCAGAAAGGGCAGTGGCAGTGCGGCCAACGCGACGACAATGCTCGCCGCGAGATTCAGGTGCTCAGCAACCCGTGGTCGCCGTGCGACAAGGCTCCCGATGATCGCAAGAACGGGTGAGAACGTCAGAATCAGCAGCAGACAGCCCCGCATCAGCCCACCAGCCTTTTAAGCTCGCGACTGCTGGTGCTGCCGACGTGCACCATCAGATAACGCACGAGGACACCAAAACTTGCTACAACCACAAGCAGGTCAAAGAGAATCACCAGCTCGATCAGGAGTGGCATACCCGGAACCAGGATCTGCGATCCAAGGAAAATCCCGTTTTCCAGCACCAGAAGGCCAAGAATCTGGCTGATCGCCTCGTGCCGTATCGCCAGCATCAGGAACCCAATGAGCTTCATGGAAAGCATCACGGTGAGCGCAAGGACCGCAATGGTCGAGAGCAGCCCGAGGCTCGCGCTGATGTGTCTTGCAACGATGAACGCGAAAACTACCAGGAACGCCCCGATCACCAGGCTCGAGCTTGGCTGCAGCACAGCCTGCAGTTCACGCGCGACATGTAGACGGCGGATGATACGTAGTAAGAGATAAGGCAGCAGAAGACCGCGGAACAGCGCCGTCAGTATAGCAATGAAATAGAGCTCCGGATAATGGCCATAGTAGCCCACAACGGCAGACAGGAGCGCGATCATCCAGCTCTGCGCCGTGAACGCGTATAGATAGCTCATGATCCAGCGGGAGCCCAGCATGACAAACGCAGCCAGCAGGCTCGCGATCGCAAGGAGGCTGAAGAGCGAGGAGGCAACTGGACTGAGATGCGTGATGAGCATGGACTATTTCAGCTGATTGGCGACGATCGCAAGTATGGCAAGCAGAAACGAGGCCGCCAGCGGTTCCTGATAACGGTAGAAACGCAGTCGCGATTGGGCCGTCTCCACCGTTGCGACCACGAGACCCACGAGGGCGCACTTGCCAAGCAGCGCGAGGGTCGCTCCAGCGACACCGGGAATGGTGCCGGCGCTAGAAAGTCCCCACGGAAGGATCAGTACGTTGCAGAAAATCGTGTACAGGATGAACTGCTTCATCATTGAAGACCATTTGGCGAGCGCGAGCAGGGGCCCGGAGTATTCAAGGACTCGGGCCTCTTCGATCATGTACACCTCGATGTGCGTGCTGGAATGGATCGGCAGACGATCCGTTTCGACTAGAAGCAAGATAAAAAATGCGAGCACCAGAAACACATGCGCCGGACTCCAGTAGACAGCGAGATCGGCTACCAAGAGATGGTTGACCACAAACGGCAGCATGGACTTCGCGAGCAGTGTGATCCCAACGAATACAAGGATCAGGGTGGGTTCGGCAAGGATACCAAGCATGACCGCGCGGCTCGAGCCGATTCCGCCGTATGCACTGCCAGAATCCAGACCGGCCAGCACGATCACGAACGAGCCAAGCGTAAGGATCAATCCGCCGCCCAGGATGTCTCCCATGCTGGAAAGGGGCAGAGGATAGTTGGTCAAGACCGGGATCAGGATCGGAACGGTCAGCATCGCGGTGAAGGAGACCACGGGGGCTGCCCAGTAGACCCAACTCGCGGTGTCCGGTACGACGCGCTGCTTGTGAAACAGTTTCCACAAATCCCGATAGGGCTGGAATATCCCCGGTCCCTGGGCGCGCTGTATGCGTTCCTCGGTCTGCACAATGATGCCCTGCAGCAACGGCGCCAAGAGCAGCACGGTCAGTACCTGGGTGCACTGCAAAAGGATCTCGCGCACGATCATACGGTAACATCCCGAGAAAAATGACGCGCGATCAGCGGAAAACACCGACGCAAGCAGCGGAGGGCATAACAATTGGCACGTGTCGCCTGCATGACTCCCACTTCCAGTCAGGATGAGCAGGAGTTATCAGCCAATGCGGCGGTTCAAGGCGAACCCCATCGCCATTTGTTATGTGTTGCGCTGACCATAGCGGTTCCCCCTCTCGGTGTCAACACGATCTACGGGCTTGCCGCTGACAACCTCTGGACCGGCAGTAGGCTGAGAACACGCCGGACTACACCTGGCACGAATCGCGGGCGCAATAGACGACAATCGTAAGGCGCGAAACGCCGCTCATTCTCTTCGAGACAAATTTCAAGGAAGCGGCGCGTGCTGATGTCAGCCGCAACCTCCTGGTGACCCTTCATCGTGAAGTTCTCATCCCTCTTGCCGAAGCCACGGGCGGTCTTGGCGCGATTCACAATTTGCAGGGCAGTGACCGCCGCGCGCCGCAGGTCGTAATCCGGACGTCGCCACCAGTGCCGCCTGATCCGGTGATAGGCTACCCAGTTTACAAAAAACAGAATGTGTCGCGCTTCCTCCTGGATAACAGGCTCGAAAATATTAACCAGATCCTTTGAAAAGTACCCTGATTCGCGTGCAACCCGGATCAATCCAAAGGCGAAGAATGAGTCGAAGCACTCACCGTACCCTGCGTAGAGGTAATCCCAAGCAACATGCCGCGTGGACCGCGACGGGGGTAACTCACCCACATCAATTCCGTAGAATGTCGTCAAGCTGCGCAAGAGCGCTGAATGACGCGCCTCCTCATCACCTTGAATCGCGAGCGCCGCACGCATCGTCGGATCCGCTTCATGTTCCGCTGCGGCCTTGACGATACGTGCAGTGGTACTTTCGGTCAGCACCGCCTCTCTCCAGAAGGGCAACCCAACAAGGCGCGTGCGTGCGTCACCCTCGAGCCGTGGCCAGGGCACGTGTTCAGCATCAAACTCAATATGCGAATCAACAAAAAATTGGCAAAAAAGATCTCGATGCTCAAGAGAACCGATTTCCATGATCGCCTCCATCATCGGCCTGTGCTCTTTACTTCCCTGTAGGGCGCGAAGGCCGGAATCAGTGTCGGGGTTGCGCCCTGCTATTTGACAGCATACGGGCGAAACCGACCCAGAAGAGTAATCATGAGACAATGGGCTCGTCAATACGGACGAGAACCCTGGGCGATCACGGTTGCCCCTTCATACCACATGCGGAATTAGCAAGATCACCATAGCGATCCTGCTGCCTAACGTGGGATCTCAGTCTCCTGTGCTCGAAGGCGAAGCCGCAGATGCCGCGCCTCAACCCATTGCCAGGAAACAAGCATGGGAATACCGAAGCCCAGCTGACGCAACCGCCTTGCAAGCGACAACGCGAGTGAGACATCCGGCGCGAGCCCAAGAACGGCGCCGAGGAATACAAAGCTCCCCTCCTGGACCCCGAGACCTGCTGGGACAAAGAAAGAGGCGCTCTGTATGGTCTGTGCCAAACTTTCGAAGAATAGCGCTGCGAGCGGGCTCACCGGATATCCGAATAAGTGAAGTGCAAACCAGATCTCCACGGAACCGGCCACGAGTCCGCTGGACTGCCATAACGCGGTTGCCGCAAGGAGGCGTGGCTTCCGATAAAGAGCCTGGACCGCCCTATCAAGGCGTTTGGGGTCAGCCATGCCCAGAAAATTCCTGCCTCCTGTGATCGTCTTGAGAATCCGCGCGAGCCGCTGAAACAACCCTCCGCGACGCTGGAGCACCAGAAAGACCGCTACGACGGGGACAAACGCCGCAAAGCCAAAGAAGACGTCGCGCGCGGCACCGTGATCATCCAGATAGGAGAAGAGAATGGCAATCCCGAGCAAGGTGAATACGAATTGTACAAGCAGCGTCACCGTAACCTCGACGATGATGCTTGCGCCAGCCTCGCTGCCTGGCACGCCCCGGATCATGAGAAGGCGCAGCCCAGCCACCTCTCCACCGACCCGCGCCACAGGCAAAAGCGTATTGACTGAATCCCGTACGGCCGCGACCCAGACCAGAAAAAGCGTGCTTGCCCGGCGCTGCCCCTGCAAGAGGAGACGCCAGCCGCTCGCGTCCAGGACAATCGGAAGTAACCTAAGAGGAATCAGCCAGAGCAGGCCCCAGCCGCCACGGGCAAGAACGCGCACCACATCATAGACGCCACCGTGTACCAGGAGCCCGATTGCGAGCGCGAGTCCCGCGAGACCGGTTAATGTGACGATGATTCGGGCTTTATGATTGCCGCGCCTCTGCCGTCCCGACGGAGGATATCCACCTCCCGAGTCACTGGTCATCCGGGCCGCCTTCCTTCAACTTCAAGTCCCCAGGCTTCGCGGTTCTCAACAACAAGAGCACCGGTAAAAGAAACAGAATTGAGATCAGGATCGCCGTTACCGCGATGCACAGTGTCTTGCCGAGCACCGCCATGCCAGGATTCGATGATACCGCGAGGCTGCCGAACGAGCTTAGGGTAGTCAGCGCACTAAACAGTACGGCGTCCGGCGTGCTGGTCCGCAGCAGATGCACAGCGTCTACTCCGTCGCGCCAGCGTGTCACGAGGTAGATTCCAAAGGCGACACACAGGCCGATCTCAAGCGGCAGCACGATGATATTGGCGAGGTCAAATGAGATTCCTGTAAGCTGCATCCCAGCAACCGTCAGCATCGCTGCAAAACCGATCGAAACAAGCACCATCAGGACATCGCTGACCCGGCGCAAGGTGAGCAACAGGAGGACGGCTATCAGTATAAGTGAGATTATGGTCGCTTCACGAAATGCCTGCACAACGGCGTTACCCCCTTCGACCAGCAGGATCGGCGTTCCAATTGCCGCTGGAGCCACCTTCTGAACTTCGGTCACGAACCGCCTCAGGTTACGATTACTGTTGAGCAGAAGACGCGAGAATACCTGGACACGTGCGCTGCCGTTGGGGCTGAGATACCGATGTCGCAGTGATGCCGGCAATGTGCCCAAGGTCACGGGCTCGGCGCGGAGGGAGCGGCGGAGAGCCTGCAGCTCAAGTGGCAAATCTCCGATCACGCGCCTCTGCAGACCGACAAGATTTTTCGGTGCGCGACCAAAATGCTTCAGATAATGACCCAGTGTATTTCCGAGATGCCGTGCTGCAGGCACAAGCTCCGATCGTGGCCCTCGGGCCACGAATGCCTTAAGGTCGCCCTGCAGCTGCTCGAGCGCCGCACGGATCGCCTCCGGATGAACCGTGACGGACGCTGCCGGCCGAAGCGCGAAGACCGGGATCACAAGCGCCATCTGCTGGATGATAGCGAGCTTCTGAGCTTGATGCGTTGGCACATAACTTGCGAGTGTGACAGCGTGTGCAACAACATCAAGCTTTCCCAGACGGGCTGCAACACGCTCTGCCGCCGCAAGGTCGGGCTCGAGAACATCGATCGGGTAGGGCGACGGTTTTTCGCGTTTCAATAGCTGACGAAAGGTGCGCACTGCCTCATTGTGGCTATTTTGCAGATGCATGGGGTCAAAATCGAAGCGTGCTGCCATGATTATGGGGATCGTTGCAACTGCGACCAACCCCGAAAGCGCAAGCACCAACCACACGTGGCGATGGATCGGTACACGCTCAAATGATAGGGACCGCCGGAAGCGGTGCTCCTTGAGACGACTGACGCCGGTCAGAGAAAGCATCGCCGGCAACACAGTGAAGTTCGCGAGCAGTGCAATAAACATGCTTGTTCCGGAAATGATGCCGAGATCGCGGATACCGGCGTAATGGGTCGGAACGAACGAATAGAAACTGATTGCCGCAGCAAGAGCGGCAAGGGTCAGCGCCATGCTCAGTCCAGAGACTGTACGGCGCAGAGCGGTCTCGTGACCATGATTGAGACGTTCCTCGCGATAGCGCATACAGAACTGAATGCCAAAATCGACGCCGAGACCTACGAACAAAACGGCAAACGCGATGGAAATCAGATTGAATGGCCCAGTGGCGAAAAGGGCAAAAGCAGCCGTCCAGATAAGCCCAACAAAAAGCGTCACGAGGGTGGCAAACACAAGACGCACGGTGCGCAGGGCAAATGTAAGGAGCGCCAGGACCAGGAATACCGACAGGGCAACGGCAACTCCGGCGCTGTGGGATATCGTCTTGAACTGGGCGTTGTCAAGCGCGGCTGAACCCGTGATGCGTACGCGTACACCATGCGCGGTATTGAGGCGAAGCGCGCGGATCCCGCGCCGTATGCTGTTGATCGCCTTCTGCACAGGCCGGACGTTGCGATAATCGTAGCGCGGTTTGGCTACCACAAAGCTCCACCGGCCACCGGTCGGGCTACCGCTACCCATGAGATCACCCCAAGGTAGCTGGAAGAACTGCCCGGACTCCTGCGCGGTAATCGTCTTCCCGAGAGCATGGAAGAGAGCACCAAGCTCAGCGGCATCCTCACCATGTGCACCGGCGCGGCCGAGCGCCTCACCAAGGACAGTCACAAGACTCGGGATTGTTGGCTCCCGGGACAGGCGCGCAAGGAATGGTTGCGCCTGGGAGAGGTGATCAGATAGAGCCCAAAGATTCTTGGTCGAGAGATACAGGAGGCCATTTCGTTCGAAAAATCTGCCGCCTCCTGGCTGGTATACGCTCGATATCCCCGCGCCACGCCTTCTGAGCCAGGCGGAAAGCCGATCCGCCGCGCGGCGTGCGAGTTCCGCCGACTCACTCTTTACGACAATGACGATTGTGTCGTTGCTCTGGGGAAAATTTTGATTGAATCGATTCTGAAGCCGCTCGAATGGTAAGTCCCGGGACAACATGCCGCTCGTGTCCGTGCTGATCGCAAAACGGACAACCACGTAGTAGAGCGCCGACGCGGTAAGGACAAACGCTACTACGAGTAACCAGATACATCGGCGCCGGGAGAAATCTACCAGCGCGGTCAGCATCCGGATATAGTTCTGACGTACTCCGTTCACGCCGAACACTCCGTGGTGATCGCTATATGAGGTCACCGAAGGCGGTGCGGATGAAACCCCCGCCTTCCAACATGGCGCGCACTTTTGGACTGATCAACGCATTGAGCTCCGCACCGTGACGGGTTGCCGCCATCGGCAGTTTGGTATCGGGATGATTCTGGGTCGCGGGATGGAAGTAGATTTCACTCACGCCCGATGGAAGCCGATGCAATATGTGCAGAAACATCTCCTCGGTCATCGATCCACTGGTAGTAAGACCGAAGACAAACTCGTTGAAGCGCAGCCCCGCGTGCCTCAACCGCCAGCGCAGCAACGCGACCCAGGGTGCCATGATAACTGATTCTATGCGATGCCCAGGCGCTTTGGAGCAAGGCTCGTATGGCAGACGCATCGCACCCATTCCGTAATCGCGCCCGACACGCAGGATCATCCCAAGGATCGTCGGATGAAGGTGCATATGTTTATGGGCGTTGACGTGGTCGAGCCGGAGACCGGTTGCCCGGAACGCTTCGAACTGGGCGCGGATCTCCGCATACAGCTGCCGGCGCACCAGTGGTGACCAGAAAAACCGCAGACCAGCCCGGAGTAGACGGTCATCGAACCACCCGTCGGCATTGACAAGACCCGGAATGCGTTCCGGTGGCAACACAGGACGACCGTCCACAACAACAATATGCAGCCCGACGCGCAGCGACGGAAGCCGTTTCGCTCGGATGATCGCATCCTCCGTCGCAGCCTCCCCCATCATCAGGCTCGCGCCGGTCAATACCCCCTCGCAATGAGCCACCTCGATGGCCTCATTCACTGCCAACGCCAAACCGAAGTCATCTGCGGTGATGATGACCTGTCGCTTCACGGACGTCTAATGGGGTGGTCAGCGCTGTCTGAAGAAGCGCAGAAATTCCGCCCCTTCACGCAGACGGCGGCCGATCATCTCCGGATGCCTGATCATCTCGCCTGTCATCTCCGCGATCTTGCCCGCGCGGAAGTAGAACCGCTTATAGAAGGTCTCTACGGAGTCGAAGATCTCCGTGTGATTAAGGTGCGGATAGCTGATCGGGCTGATCTGTACGCCCCGGTCATTGACGAGATGCTCCTCGTCCTGTTCATGGAGCCATCCGTTTTCGAGGGCCTGCTGGTAAAGATAGGTCCCCGGGTAAGGTGCAGCGAGCGACACCTGGATCGTATGGGGATTAATCTCCTTGGCGAACCGGATGGTCTCCTGGATCGTCTCTCGGGTCTCGCCCGGCAGACCGAGAATGAAGGTACCGTGGATGGTAATACCGAGCGACCGGCAGTCACGGGTAAAACGACGCGCAGTGTCGACGCGGAGGCCTTTCTTGATATTATGCAGAATCTTCTGGTTCCCGGACTCGTACCCGACAAGCAGGAGCCTCAGCCCGTTGTCGCGCATCACCTTCAGCGTGTCATAGGGAACGTTCGCCTTGGCGTTACAGGACCATGTGACCCCCAGCCGGCCCAGACGCCGCGCGATCTCCTCCGCGCGCGGGCCATTATCGGTAAAGGTGTCATCATCGAAGAACACCTCTTGCACATTGGGGAAGTAGCGCTGGATCAGCGCGACTTCCTCGGCGACATGTTCCGGGCTGCGCGTCCGGTAGCGGTGCCCACCCACGGTCTGTGGCCACAGACAGAAGGTGCAGCGCGACTTGCATCCGCGACCGGTATAGAAAGAGACATAGGGGTGTTTCAGGTAGCCAATGAAGTAGTCTTCGATCTGCAGATCACGCTTGTAAACCTCGGTCACAAACGGAAGCTCATCCATGTTCTCGATCATTGACCGATCAACATTGTGCACGACGAGCCCGTCTGCGCCTCGGTAGCTTAATCCTGCCGTCTCGCTCAGAGGGCGTCCTTCGGCGACCTCCTTGATGGTAAAATCGAACTCTTCGCGGGCGACAAAATCGATCACGGGAGATGCCTGCAGGGATTCGTCTGGTGACACCGCGACCTTGGCGCCTACCAATCCGATCATGAGCGCCGGATTTTCCTGCTTCAGCGCCTCAGCAACTTTGATGTCCGAGTGAAATGAGGGAGAGCTCGTATGCAATATTGCAAGATCATGTTGCGTCGCGAGCGGCAGCACGTCGTCAAGCCCGAGCCCTGCGGCGGGCGCATCCACAAGCTTGCTGCCCTTGACCAGCGCTGCGGGCTGCGCAAGCCATGTCGGGTACCAGAAGGAACGGATCTCCCGCTTCGCTTGGTAGCGAGAACCCGCGCCCCCATCAAAACCATCAAAGGACGGGGGATGTAAAAATAGTGTCCGCATGACAACTACTCCTTGTTAGCTTCGATGTGTCCGTCTGGCCGCACGCTGAGATTCCGCCCTTGCCAACGCACGCGACGGCTCGCGAACCCGGCGATCCACAGGCCGAACGACACGAAATCGCGCACCGGAATCACCCACAATGGGGATCCGCATACGCCCATAGTCTTCTTCCTGCGCGTCTCGAAATATAACATGACGCGGAATAGCAAGACCACAAAGGGCAAAATCAGTACGGCGGGACGGCTGCGGGCGAGTGCCGCACCGAGAAGCGAGACCGGCAGGGCGTAGGTAATACCCGAGAAGAGATACCCCCAAGGTTCGAGCGTACGAATCGTTCTGAGCCAGCGTAGCTCGTGTGAAAGAAAACTGCGTATGCTGGGTTCATCCACGGTGGTCTCGACCACATAGGGTGAAAGCACCGTACGCAGCCCCTGGCGACGTGCGAGCGCTCCGAGCAGATAATCGTCGGCGAGGTGCTGGGAAACCGTGGAAAAACCGCCAATTGCCTCAAGCGTTGCACGGCGCAGCCCCATCGTCGCGCCAGAACAGTAGGATCGGGACCCAAGAAAGTGTGCCACAAGCACCGATGGTGCAAAACCATTATTGATGGATTCAGCGCCGAGCACTGACCACAAACCGGCCCAAGGCCGCGCACGGTAGAGGCAGGTGACGACACCGGTACCGGGCTCCTGTAACGGCCCCATCAAGCAACTGAGGTAATCGCGGCCAACACGGATATCGGCGTCAGCCGCAATCACATAACCATGGCGTGCACGCCCCATCATGTTTGCGAGATTGCTTGCCTTGTGGTTGCCTCCATGGAGACGCGGGTCAACTACAATGTCAAACTGGCGGTCTGGAAATTCTTTTTCCAGGCGACGCGCAACGTTAAGAGCAGGATCGTCCGGGTTCTGCGCTCCAAAAATGATCTGGAACTCGGGATAGTCCTGATCACAGAATGACCGCAGGTTCTCGTAAAGCCCGTGCTCAATCCCATGGAGAGGCTTAAGTACAGTGACCGGGGGCAGGTTCGAGGCAAGCTGCATGCGCCGTCGTCCCCACCGCCGCATCGCGTATACCGCACCCATGACATAGAGCAGGGCCATGATCCCGATGAGTACGCCAGCGAAAAACTGGATCCCGTCAGGCACCACAATCATGGCGTCTGATCAGACATCACACGCTCCGGCAAGATACGGTGAACCCGGGAACACACTGGATCGAAGACCATGCCTGGCCCCAATTTACGCTCTAGGAACGCCTCACTTTACACGGGAGTCCATAAATACGACAATCGATCGGCATTACGATGCGCCAGGGTATAGGAGTAGACCACAGGGGAGTCTGGAAGGATGTCACTGACTTCGGTGAAGACAGTGGGACTGCGCGCCCGAGGAGGCTCAAGGTCAGGGCAATGTTCCGGCTTCAGCCTACTCGTTTAGTGAGGAGCTCATGATAAATAAACGAATGGAGATCATTCTTGCGCAGCCCCGCGGTTTTTGCGCCGGCGTTGTGCGAGCGATTGAAATCGTTGAACGGGCCCTCGAGGTCTATGGCCCCCCGGTGTATGTGCTCCACGAGATCGTCCATAATCAGCACGTGGTGGAAGATCTCCGGTCTCGCGGCACCGTATTCGTCAAGATGCTTGCGGAGGTGCCCAAGGGAGCAGTGACAATTTTCAGCGCGCATGGCGTGGCAGCAGCGATGGTGGAGGAGGCTGCGAGCCGCGGACTCGAGATAATCGATGCCACCTGTCCGCTTGTTACCAAAGTACATCTTCAGGCACAGCGCTATAGCGCCCAGGGATTTGAGATCATCATCATTGGACACCCCGGCCACCCAGAGATAGAAGGTACTCGCGGCCGAATCCGCGCCGGTCGGGTACACGTCGTGTCGGACGCCGAAGAGGTTCAGCAGCTCGAGGTTGAGGACCCGAGACGTCTTGCCTATGTCACTCAGACGACGCTCAGTGTCGACGATACTCGTGACGTGATCACGGCGTTGCGGCAACGGTTCCCGCTGATTCGGGGTCCAGAGCTGGACGGTATCTGTTACGCGACGCAAAACCGCCAGAACGCCGTGCGGCGGATGTCCACCGAGGTAGACCTGCTGCTCGTAGTAGGAGCGCGTAACAGTTCCAACTCGAACCGGCTCCGGGAGGTCGGAGAGCGGCCGGGGGCATCCGCCTATCTTGTGCAGGATGCAAGCGAACTTGATGCGTCTTGGTTCAGGCCCGGCATGCGCGTGGGTATCACGGCAGGAGCGTCGACCCCTGAGGTATTGGTCCAAGGCGTATTGAGCGCACTGCATGGCTATGGGGTCAAGCAGGTCACGGAGATGGACGCTGAGCCCGAGAACATCACTTTTCGTCTGCCCACCCCGCTCCAAAAGGGGCGGCGACAGTACTCATCCTAGCATTACCTTGAGGGTAAGAGCACGATCATGAGCGTTCCCCTAAGACAGCAGTACGAGGTGGCCCGCTACATCCTCACGCAGAAACTGCGGGGCGGGCATCGGTATCCTCTAGTGCTCATGCTGGAACCTCTGTTTCGGTGCAATCTCGCCTGCGCGGGCTGTGGCAAGATTGATTATCCAGAAGAGATCCTCAACAGGCGGTTGAGTGTCAAAGAATGCCTGGAGGCGGTCGATGAATGCCCTGCTCCGATTGTATCGATTCCCGGCGGAGAACCACTGATCCATAAGGAAATGCCTGAGATCGTCGCGGGCATCGTGGCACGCAGACGTTTTGTCTACCTATGCACAAACGCGCTGCTGCTTCCCCGGAAGATCGACCTGTACCAACCGTCTCCGTATTTCACGTTCTCGGTACACCTGGATGGCAATCAGGAGCGGCACGATCGGTCCGTATGCCGCGAGGGCGTGTTCGACAAGGCC
The DNA here is from genome assembly GCA_021777335.1 of Pseudomonadota bacterium. Lineage (GTDB taxonomy): Bacteria > Pseudomonadota > Gammaproteobacteria > Acidiferrobacterales > Acidiferrobacteraceae > JAJYDT01. Next base: position 18,778 of record JAJYDT010000012.1, read on the forward strand.
GTCGAGGCGATACAGCTTGCACGTGGGCGCGGATTCCGGGTGACCGTAAACTGCACGCTGTTTCAAGGTGAAGACCCGCAGGAAGTCGCCGATTTCTTCGATTTTGCGACGAGCCTTGGGGTCGAAGGGATCACCATTTCTCCAGGATACAGTTATGAGCACGCACCGCGCCAAGACGTGTTTCTGCCACGACGGCAGAGCAAGGAGCTCTTTCGGGCTATCTTCCAGCGCGGGAAGGAGCGTGGCCACAGATGGCCGTTCAACCAGTCCAGCCTGTTTCTCGATTTCCTCGCGGGCAACCAGTCGTACCAGTGCACACCTTGGAGCAATCCGACGCGTAACATCTTCGGCTGGCAGAAACCCTGTTATCTGATGAGCGAAGACGGCTATGCCGCAACCTTCCAGGAACTATTGGAGAATACGCCATGGGAGCAGTATGGCGCTGGGAGGCATCCCAAGTGCGATAACTGCATGGCACACTGTGGCTATGAGGGAACAGCGGTCAACGACACGATCGCACATCCGTTGAAGGCGTTAAAGGTGTTCCTGTCGGGTCCGCGCACCACTGGACCGATGGCACCTGAGCTTCCGACTCTTTATGGCGATGACGCGAGTAAATCGTCCGCATCAGTCGATATACCGAGCCTCGCAAACCGGTGAGACAGCAGATTGTCCGGCGCTCTGCCATAAAAAGGCGGGCCGCATCCCTCGGGATCCTATCTCCAGACACGACATTGACCATGTGGTGCTGATGGATCTGCGCATAGCCGATCTTGCCGCTGCTTCCGCGTTCCTATGGACACTAATCGCCTTGCTGCCGTGGCAGCCGTGGCGGGTAGGCGAATCCCTCGATGCCAAACCCTCAGTCCCACTGGAAGACCTTGCGGACGTGACAGTCCTGATCCCGGCAAGGAACGAATCCAGGGTCATCACGCAGACGCTTACAGAACTCGCACTCCAAGGGCCGGGGTTGCGAATCATCGTCATTGACGACGAGTCGACCGATAATACAGCGGCGGCGGCGCGCGCTATCCCATTGCCACAGCTGACCATCATCTCCGGAACGACGCCCCCCTCGGGATGGACCGGCAAGCTATGGGCCCTAGAGCAGGGGAGACGGGAGGTCACTACACCGAAAGTGCTGCTGCTGGATGCAGATATCGCTCTGGACAACGGGATAGTTGCGGCACTACACCGCAAGATGGATCAGGAACATCTCCAACTCGTGTCGCTGATGGCGGCCCCAAGCATGAACAGTGTATGGGAACGGCTCCTGATGCCGGCCTTTGTCTATTTTTTCAAACTGCTATACCCGTTTCGCTTATCAAATTCACGCAGCCCGGTGGTTGCAGCCGCAGCTGGCGGCTGTCTGCTCGTCGAGGCACGGGTTTTGACCGAAATCGGAGGGTTCGCCGCGATCCGTGGTGCACTGATCGATGACTGCTCGCTGGCGCGGAGCGTGAAAGCGGCCGGCCACCGGACCTGGATCGGGCTTTCGCATTCAGCGAGAATGGTGCGGCACAATGGGTTCGTGGACATCTGGCGCATGGTGACCCGGACCGCTTATACGCAACTACGCTACTCTGTCACTCTTCTTCTGCTCTGCGTGGTCATACTCACGCTCGCCTTCATCGTCCCGGTAGCTGGCCTGTTTGCCAGTCGCGAAAGCGCCGCATTTTCTACTGTAGCACTCGCACTCATGGCCCTTAGCTATCGACCGGTTCTGGGTTTCTATGGGCTGTCGCGGGTATGGACGTTCTCCCTGCCCTTAGCTGGAACTCTGTATCTTGCAATGACGTTGGCCTCGGCCTTACGCCGCCGCTCACGTTGGAGGGGCCGCGACTACCCGCGGACAGCCAACGGCACATCATGAATGCCGTAGCCGCAGTATCGAATTCATTTCCATTGAAAACCAACGGCCTACGGAGAGTTTGGGTGCAATGACTACGCTGATTACCGGCGCCTCAGGGTTCGTGGGCTCGGCAGTGCTCCTGCGCCTGCTTGCGGCGAGACATGACGTGCGCGTCCTCACGCGTGCTGGAAGTGATGTCCGGCACCTGAGAGGATTGCCGGTGGAATCGGTGACGGGCGACCTTACCGAACCGGCCTCGTTTGAAAAAGCACTGGCGGGGTGCGAGGCTCTATTCCATGTGGCTGCCGACTACAGGCTATGGGTGCCCGATCCAAAAATCATGTACGCGACTAACGTGGAGGGTACGGCCGCGCTCATGAGGGCAGCGCTCAAGGCCGGAGTCAGACGCATCGTTTATACAAGCAGTGTTGCGACCCTCGGCATCGATCCGCATCGGGATCAATCGGACGAAGCAACTCCGGTGCACCTGGACGATATGATTGGTCCGTACAAGCGATCCAAGTTCCTTGCGGAGCAAGAAGTACTTCGCGCCGTGCGCGAGGCGGGCCTGCCGGCCGTGATCGTCAACCCATCGACTCCCATCGGCCCCCGGGACCGTAAACCGACTCCCACGGGACGGATTGTCCTTGACATGGCACGGGGACGTATACCGGCTTACGTCGACACGGGGCTCAATATCGTTCATGTAGACGACGTCGCCGAGGGCCATTGGCTCGCCTTCGAACATGGCCAAGTCGGCCAACGTTACGTACTAGGATCCGAGGACCTGAGCCTGAAAGAGATCCTGACAAGGATCGCCAGCCTTACGGGTCAGACACCACCCCGCATCCGGTTGCCCCACAACCTGCTCCTGCCGCTTGCCTATGGAGCCGAGACCTGGGTCCGGTTGCGCGGTCACGGGCGACCGATCGTGACCGTGGATGAGTTACGCATGTCCCGCAAGCGCATGTTCTTCTCCTCGGATAAAGCGCGTCGCGATCTTCATTACCGTCCACGTCCCGCGCAGGCCGCACTCGTTGATGCTGTCGACTGGTTTAAACAGCAGCATTACCTGTAGACGTCACAGCCAATTAAAAAGGAACTTTATCAACTATCCCTTTGGCGACTGCTGAAGTACGTCTTTCTCATACATGAAGGGTGGCAGGCGCGCATCCGCGCCAAAGTCTCAGCATGACCTGATTCACTCAACGTTATGAATATAAACGCACAGTAGTCATCTAGGCGGCCAGCCCAATAGACCGCCTGCCAAATCGGTCCTAGCCCTGCACTAACCGTCCATCGGACGAACCGCCGGTACCACATGGACTGCGCCACAGGCGAGGATAGAATAACAAACACCAGTCTGCGTGGAGTGGGTTATGAGTTCTAGGGGGGTTCGTGTCATATTTTTTGTTTTTCTGGTGTTCGTTCGGCCCGCGCTCGCCCAACCACCCAGAACCGTGTTTCTTGAGGATCTGACGTGGACCGAACTGCGTGACGAGATCCATGCGGGCAAGACCACAATCATCATCCCCATCGGGGGGACCGAACAAAGTGGGCCTTATATTGCGCTCGGCAAGCACAATGCTCGCGTAAGGGCGCTCTCGCAGAGGATTGCCGAGGGCCTCGGAGACGCAATCGTTGCACCGGTAATCGCCTATGTTCCCGAGGGGGGTTACGATCCTCCCACCTCACATATGCGATTTCCGGGTACTATCACCATACCGGATAGTGCGTTTGAGGAGACACTTGCGTCCGCGGCTAACAGTTTCCGGATCCATGGGTTCACGAATATCGTCTTTCTAGGCGATCATGGAGGCTACCAGGGTCTACTGCGTATTGTCGCTGCGCACTTGAATCGGGAATGGTCCCATACCCGCGCTCGGGCTTTTGTGCCGAAAGCCTATTACGAAACAAGCTCCGTGGGCTTCGACCAGATATTGAGACACATGGGATACCGCAACGACCAGATTGGAACCCACGCGGGGCTCGCGGATACCTCGCTGCTCCTTGCCGTGGCACCCGAGATGGTGCGGCTGCGGGAATTACGCGCTGCGCCTAAGCCAGGGCCTGGCGACGGTGTTTACGGAGGGGATCCCCGGCGCGCAAGCGCCGCATTGGGGCAACTGGGCGTCCATGCAATCGTTTCAGAAACAATCAAAGCGATCAGAAAAGAAACAGCGGGGCGCTGACCCGCATTCATTTGAAATCTTTCAGGGAGTGGATTATGCGTTCACATTTTTTTCATCAGTTGCATAGATTGACACTCATTGTTGTGATCGCAATGGCCGGAGTGACGGTCCGGGTTGCGGCGGCGGACACGCGCATCAGCACGGTGCCTGGGATGCCACCCGTCGTGAATCCAAATAATCTTTACAGTCAGGCAGGGCCTGATATGTTCAGTCCAGCTGTTGCCGGTGCGCTAGCCCGTGTCTACGTGCCAAACCTGCGTTCAGATTCCGTCTATGTTATCGACCCAAAGACCTTTAAGGTGGTGGATCATTTCAGGGTCGGCGACGAGCCCCAGCACGTCGTTCCGTCTTGGGACCTCAAAACCCTATGGGTAACCGACAATGCGGAAGGGCGCACCGACGGGGGCCTTACTCCGATCAACCCAAAAACGGGACAACCGGGAAAAGAAATTATGGTACCCGATCCGTACAACATGTATTTCACGCCGGACGGGCATTCGGCTATTGTGGTGGCCGAAGCGCTCAAGCGACTCGACTTCCGTGATCCGCATACGATGGCACTCCAATTCTCGCTACCGACTCCGGGCTGCGCAGGTATCAATCATGGGGATTTTTCCATCGACGGAAAATACGCGATCTTCACCTGTGAGTTCAATGGGGACCTCGTCAAGATTGACATGGTCCATCATAAGGTGCTTGGCTACCTCAGACTATCGCCGCACGGCATGCCGCAAGATATCCGTATCTCACCCGATGGGAAACTTTTTTACGTTGCCGACATGAAGAAGAACGGCGTGTTCCTGGTTGACGGCGCTCGCTTCAAGAAGGTGGGATTTATCCCAACGGGTGTGGGGACGCATGGGCTCTATCCGAGCCGTGATGGGACCAAGCTCTATGTTGCGAACCGCGGCTCAAATCTGATCCATGGACCTCGTCACGGGAAAGGAAGCGTCTCGGTCATCGACTTTGCAACCCGTAAAGTCATTGCGACCTGGCCAGTACCAGGTGGTGGAAGCCCGGACATGGGCAATGTCAGCGCCGATGGGAAAACGTTGTGGCTTTCCGGACGTTTTGACGATGTCGTCTATGCGATCAACACGAAATCCGGTGCCATGAAAATAATCCCGGTCGGGATGGAACCACACGGGCTCACGGTCTGGCCGCAGCCGGGGAGATATTCGCTGGGGCATACTGGAAATATGCGATAGAAGGTGCGGCAGTCAGACCGCTGCAAATCCGTTACTTGCCCTGACCAGCCCCACAACGCGGGAGCAAGACGGGCAGGGCAAGCCGAACAACCTGATCAGCAATGGAAACCTGATGGTCGCGCGCCATAATGCCACGGGCTTTGCCTTGCTTTGTCTCTCATGCTGCGCACCGCGCTGATGCCACACTCCATGACGTTTCGTCCTGAAGATCTACTCCATCATCCAGCCCTCTTTGGAGCCGCAATCGCGGTAGTATTTGGCGCATTTTATGTACGTGCGATCATCGGTTTCGGGTCTGGGCTGATTTCCGTTGCAATGCTATCGCTGGTCTTTCCGATCAAGCAGGTAGTCCCCCTGGTGCTGTTGCTTGATCTTTTGGGTTCGATTGTTCTTGGGGCCTACGATTTTCGTGAAATGCAGTGGCCGGAGATATCATGGCTCTTACCGGGAAGTCTCCTTGGCCTTATGATTGGAGCGGTGATTTTGGCTCATACGGACGCCCAAAGCCTCACACGTTATCTCGGTATTTTCATCCTGGCCTATGTTCTTTATGCGCTGCTGATCCACCCCGAGCGATTGCCAAAGGTTTCCCGGCGCTGGGCGCTCCCGCTCGGAATTTTCGGAGGACTAATTGGCAGTCTTTATGGGGGTGGCGGACCCCCTCTGGTGGCCTATCTGCAAATGCGTCACCTCCAGAAACGCGCCTTTCGCGCGACGTTTCAGGCCATTGCACTGATCGACAGCATCGCGAGGGCCCTGATGTATATCACCTTAGGTCTTCTCAATATGACCCTCGGTATTGCGTTTTTGGCATTCATCCCAGCCGTCGCCCTTGGGCTGTACCTCGGCAATCATTTACATCTGCGAATCCGTCAGCAGGCGTTTTTGCGCGCGACGTTGGCGTTGCTGGCGGTGGTTGGGATCAAATATCTGCTCTAGCCAACACCGAGGCCCCCTCCTTCCCCTGGTAGGTATAATTGCGCATAAGGTATATTATGTAAAATATAAACAGGGAGTTGGACATCTACAGCAGTGAACTTGGAATAAACCATCTACAGCTGACGTCTCTCGCCAAGAAAGCTCACATAATTAAATCTAACCATTAGGAGGAATCAGGAGATGGGGGAAAACAAATATGTGCAAAAATCGCCTATACCCGCAAACTTAAAAAAACCCCGCAGTGGCGTTGCCATTGTGGTCACCCTAGCCACATCCATGATTGGTACCACCCCCGCCTTGGCCGCCAACTGGTTTCAGCTGCAGGGGGTTTCTCCTCCTGATGCCTCACGAGTCGCAGTGTCTGGATTTCTGGAACCTGACTACAGCGCCTTCCAGGGTGGTGGAACCCCGACGATCAACGGTTTTGTCCCCAACAGCAATATGGCAGGACCTAATTTCACGTCGAGCGACACGTTCCAAATCTTGCGTGCCCGCCTCATGATCCGGGGAAACCTGAACAAGAATATCTCCTACTTCATGGGCGGTGAATTTGGCGACAATGGCCTCACCCACACGGGAAACGGCTACGCCCCGAGCCTCATTGACGCACACGTCACGTTCAGTCATTACATTCGGGGAGTCCGGATCGAGGGAGGAATCATCCGGGCACCGGGCCCGGAACAGGCGATGCAGGGGTATATGGGTTACAACTTCACGAACTTTGCCGGTGTCACGCAACAGCTGATGCTGCAGCCTTTTTATAACCCCGACGTGCCGACTGGTACGTATCTTTCGGGCGGCCTTATTCCACCCGGAGCCCAAGCCATCCCCGACGCTTACGGCGAAGGGGTGAATGGTTTCCGCTATCCTGGGGTGATGGCTATGGACTGGTTCAATTACGGACGATGGCAGACTGCATATGGGATCATGGCCGGGAATTTCAGCCCGCTGACTGGAACAAACTCCGGGAACAGCCTTCTTTATGCTGCCAGAGCCCAGGAATCTTACATCTTCGGGGGACGAGGCCCATTTCGCAGCGACGTAACCGGTTTTGCCTGGTATCAGAATGCGGACCCGCTGTTCAACGGGCTAAACTATCAAATGCGTCGTTACGGCACGGGCGTGACCTATAGTCAGGGCTACATGCACCCTTGGGGCCGATGGATAAAAGCCGAGTACATGAAAGGGTCGGGAATGATTTCGACGCCCGCCGTATTCAGTTCGGCGACGGGGCTTCCGGCACAACTCACGGACGCGTTGCTGTATCCTGGATCCAATAATACCGCGCACGGCTACTACATCGGTGCTGGCCTGTTTGTCACAAAACGGCTCGAAGTCGACCTGCGTTATGACGTGTACAACCGATTACCGAATCTGCCAGTCCAGAACCGTGTGTTCACTACCTATGCTGCGGGCCTGCAGTACCACTTTACACCACTGACCCGCGTCATGCTGGATTACTATGCGCGCACTGCCAGTATTCCTGACCCAAACGCGATTACGCCAAGCGCAAGACCGCTCGCGGAGAGTGTCACAAGCCAATTAGACAACGAGGTAATGATGGAAGCCGTCCTTTCATTCTAATTCAGTGGCATGGGCATGCTATGGTTGTGATCCGTCCCAACGATCTTCCACAGGAAAAGAATACCTAACGGGGCCGCTGGCCCCGTTTCTTTTACCAAAACTACAAAAACTCCTGCTTTCAATAAGCAGGTCGCCTATTATACCGAGATTGCGCTAGTGACGCTGTGCGATTATCGTCAATACACAGTCAGCGCACGGATTCCATTGCACGTCACGATGCGACACTTGGCGCTTCCAATCCATGTGATTCTTTAACACTGAACAAGCACGCATGTTTTCTGATTCCGGTGGGACCTTGCTCTGCGCTCTGCGTCCAGCGCCCGTCTTAGGCGCCGAGCCCAAGCATCAAGGTAGTTTTGGAATAGAGCGTTACCATGCCTAAGTCACCGCCGCATGAACGGGCAAATGATCACCGGAAACATGGCCAAGGATCGCGCAACGCGCGGTTTCTCATCGGCGCGCGCGCCGCACGCAGCGTGGGTCAAGGACTGTTAGCAGTTGATTTCGCGCTGTATCTCAAAACACTCCGATGGCCCGCCACCGAGATCGGCGCGCTCTTCATGGGGGGGCTGCTGCTTTCGTCCCTGGTTGCAGCCTTCATGGGGCCTCTGAGTGACCGCTTGGGGCGACGACGATTCCTCCTCGGATACGAGATCAGCCAGATGCTGGCATCTTTACTCGCCCTGTCGAGTTCACACCCGGCTGTCATCGTTACAGCAACACTTGTCGGCGGGTTCGGACACGGTCTGAATGGAGGTGCCGGGCCCTTTGCACCGGTCGAACTCGCTTGGCTATCGCACTCGGTCCCGACCCGCAACCGGCCACGTATCTACTCGATCAATATGGCCACAGGCTTTGCGGGCATGGGGCTTGGTGCGCTGCTCGCCGCCCTACCCCACTTCTTTAAACACTTGCTGTCACCAGCCGCCGCGTTCCGGGCTTTGTTTCTATTCGTGATTGCGGGTTCAGTGACATGCATTGTTCTGATATGGATGACGGTTGATATGCCTCAGGAACAACCCGCGACCGGCGAGACCAAGACGCTCGATCGTACGGAGAACCGATTCTTGTTACGACTGATGTCCATCAACGCACTGAATGGAATCGGGATTGGCCTGATCGGACCGCTCATGGCCTACTGGTTCGCCGTGCGCTATGGCAAGGGCCCATATGAGATCGCCCCGGTGATGGCCTCAGGTCTGTTCCTGACTGCCCTGTCTTCACTGCTGTTGCAACGGATTGCGCGGCGGCACGGGGTTGTACGCTCAGTCGTCGCCATGCGCGTTGCGGGTGCAGTGCTGCTCTTCATCATGCCATTCGCGCCGACCTTTTCCGTGGCCACAGCGCTCTATGTGCTGCGCTCTGCGATGAACCGTGGTACTGCCGGCGCCCGGCAGGCGATCAACATGGGTATCGTTCGGGCCCATAGGCGTGGACTCGCGGCCAGCCTGAACAATATCTCACTCCAGATACCACGCGCGATCGGGCCAGTGCTCACAGGAGTATTGTTCTCTGCAGGAGCCCTGGCCGCTCCATTCGTAATTGGGGCAAGTTTTCAGCTGCTTTATGTCTTCTTTTACCAGCGCATGTTCCGCGACTACGATCGTGACCCTGGGGAAGGAGAAGCTACCGCGTAGAAAAGTCAGCGGCCAGCCCTTTGTGCGTCGGGGCATGGTGAGACACTACATGGGTGAGTACACTTTCTGTATTGAAGCTACGCTTTGGCGACACCGTATTGCGGATGCCGACCTCGCCGGTCGGGGCACAAACCCCATTGCTCGACGCATTGGCTTAATATCGATCCAAGACCGCTATGACGATCGTATGTCCGGTCTCGGTCCGAGAGACGGCACACCGTCTTGTCAACGCGCAGATTTCTGTCTCCATCGTAGCGTCGACGGTGTCGGTAATGACCCTGTGGCCTTTCCACTTGATGATCACACCGTTCGGTCACAGGAAGTAGCCGGGCCCAGCAACCTTGGCGTTAATCTTGCCTCAGTGTAGCGGAAATACGTCAGCCCAGGTCTCCGTCAGGCGAGTCTTGCCATTGGCAAGCGCTGCATGCAGCATAACCGGCCCTGACCCGGTACTAACGGCGGTGAACTGAAGGCGCCAATCGTCTCCAGCCTGATCCCATGCCACCCACGGATTCACGATCCTCGCCGGTCCCTGGACATGAATAACCGGATGCACGGCACCTGCGGCCTGCTTTGATAGTCGCACCCCACGGAAATTGATCACATACGTTTCGCGACCTTTGTGGTCATTATGGCGGCTTGCGGACACATAGCCTGTGCTGGCGCCAGGCGGATTGGCCCCCTGCCAGGCAATTCGGTACGAAAAGATCAAAGGCTGACCGGGTTTAGCTTGATCCTTTGGCACCCAGAAAACTGAGATATTGTCGTTGGTCTGGGAGTTGGTTGGCAGCTCGACCAACAGCAGATGCCCCGGCCCCCAATTGCCGCGCGGCGTTATCCAAGCACTTGGCCGGTCCTCGTAATGCATGCCGAAGGCGCGATAATCCTGCGCACGGCGCGCGCGCTGCATAAGACCAAACCCCTCAGGATTGGTGAGCGGAAACCGGTACAAGACCAAACGCCTGGGATTACGTAATGGCCACCATAAATGTTGACCACCACCGGTCGCAACCAAGAGGCCATCGGAGTCATGCGCGCTGCGGATAAGTCTGTGAAAACGGTGATGGCTGAAGCGTCCTTGCAAAAACATGCTCGTCAGCGGCGCGATACCCAGTCGACGTATATGATGTCGCTCGAATAACACCGCCTTCACATCGATGGTCGTTGTGATGCCGGGCTTAACCACGAATCGGTACGCCCCGGTTAGACTCCGGCTGTCAAGCAGTGCGCAGAAACTCAAACGACGTGAACTCGGGGCGGGTGCGAGGATCCAGAACGCCCGAAAAAATGGAAACTCTTCGGCGCGGTGCGAAAGCGCGGTGTCGACCGCGACACCCCGCGCAGACAATCCTAAGGACTGATTGGCGCCGACCGCACGAAAGTAACTTGCGCCTAAAAACGACAGAAACTCATCGACTCCAGGCCCCGTCCCGAATGGCGTGTACACGCTGAATCCGGCTGGCAGCACCGGTCCATGGATCTGTTTGGCCAAAGCAGGGTCACCTTTCACCGCGACCGGCAACTGCGCAAGCCGCGTCTTACCGTCAGCCACCACGTAAATCTTTTCAGGCCATCGGAAGAGGTAGCCGGTGGGGGCTAGCTGGACGTGAAAACGTGTGCCGGACGGCCATCCAGGCACTCGCCCGATCAGTCTTACTTTGCCATAATCTACAAAGCTTAACTTCTGAAGGACTGGCGCAATAGGTGCCGGCACCTTATATGCGGTTGCGGCAAGAGCCCTGGCCCGCGCCACAACGCCGCTAAAAATCGCGTCAGTCCTCGCATTTGTCAACTGCTGACGCGATGGCGTAGTCGCAACCGTAGTGACGCGCGTCGCCACAAGCCTGCGCTCAAGCACCGACTCGCTAGCTGCTAGCTTGGCGACCTCCGCACGCAATGTCTGCTCGGCGCGCCGCTCGCGAGCCGCCTCGGCACGACTCACTGCCAGTGCCTGGTTGCTTTTGGCAAGCGCCTTATGTGCCTGATACCTGATACGCTTAATGGTGCTGGGCGGTGCGCAACCACTCAACATAAGCGCAACCGCTGCTGCCACACCGACAGCGCACATCAAAATATTCTTCCGCAACCCGCCCCCGTTACATCGGTACAACATGATCAACCAACGTCCACATGGCAGGTGGCTGTGGTACAGACTCCTCGGCCCGGAAATATTGGTCACCAAGCCAGCGCCGGGCACGGGGTCCTTTCAGCGCCCACACCTTCCAGTGAAGGGCCATGAGCGTCTCCCGATCACTGAGCAGATGCAGTCGATCACTGCCGCTCAGCGCCCCTGGGCCATCCTTTAAGGCGCTCAGCATCAGCTGCTGGCGGCTCAGCGCAAGGCCCTCGCCGATCGCACCTCGACTGGTCAATAACGCGCAGTGTAAGGCGTTGACACCGGGATCGACAACCGCCGCCATGAAGCCGCGGTGGTCCATGCGCCGTACGCCCGGAAGGGTTTGCCGCAATCGCGCGAACAGTTGTAGTAGTGGCGGCGGCTGGATCTCCTCTGGGGTCGCAAAAAGCCCTACACGCTGAGCAGCCCGACCTAGTCCTACTCGGCTGATCCAGACCGAGATCGGAATCGCTACCAACCATGCACCCATGACCGGCATGAGCCACCAGAAGTAACTTGGGTTCAAAAGGTAGATCGCACCACCCCATACCATGGCCAAAATGGTGCCGAAGCTATGGTAACGCAATGCCTGACGCCATGACGTGCTGGTATCACCGCGCTCCTGGGGCTCCCAGCTGGTCTTGCGGCCAATCAGCACCGACACAACGAACGCGGTATGAAACAACATGCGGACCGGCGCCAGTATTGCTGACAACAGACTCTCCATCACAACACCGAGCACAACCCGCCACCATCCACCAAACGCACGTGTCTCGCCGTGGATGACCGTCAGCGCGATTGCGAGCAGTTTTGGTAAAAACAAGATCGCGGCGGTAAACCAGAACAATGCCAATGCCCAGTGCGGATGCCAGACCGGCCAGATCGGGAACAGCATGTGGGTCTTTGGAAAGTAACGGGGTGGCACAAGACCATGGAGCACGGCCTCGACACTCGACAAAACCAGAAACGCCAACCACAACAGCGACGACACATAGGACATGATGCCATTTAGGAAAACTACCCGATGCGGCACCGCTAACCCGCGCGCGAATATCAGACGCCCGTGCTGGAGATTACCTTGTGCCCACCGCCGGTCCCGCTTCAGTTCATCCAGCAACGTCGGCGGTGTCTCCTCATAACTACCTTCAAGCCCCGGCTCAAGCCAAACCCCCCAACCGGCGCGACGCAACAGCGCGGCCTCAACAAAGTCATGGCTCATAATCTCGCCGCCAAATACGCCATTGCCTGGTAATCGTGGCAAGCCACAATGCCGCATAAAGGGGGCAATCCGGATGATCGCATTGTGGCCCCAGTAGTGACCGGCATTGACATGCCAGAAATTGAGGCCTGCGGCAAATACCGGCCCGTATAGCCGGTTGGCAAACTGCTGTACCCGCCCAAAAAGCGTATGTTGGTGCACCGCCACCGGCAATGTTTGAATGAGACCAACAGCCGGATTGGCCTCCATCTTATCAACGAGCCGCGTCAGGATCGATCCATTCATGAGGCTGTCTGCGTCTAAAATCACCATATACCGGTACTGGGCACCCCAGTGGCGGCAGAAATCGGCAATATTGCCGCTCTTGCGTTTGGTATTGTTCCGGCGACGACGGTAAAATACGTGGGCGCCGGCACCAAGACGCTTCCGTAACGCAGCCCACGCGACCTCCTCCTCCACCCATGCATCGGCATCGTGGCTGTCACTGAGAATAAAGAAATCAAACTCGGAAAGCCTACCGGTATCGGTCACCGAGCGATAAACTGCTTCAATCCCGGCGCAGACCCGCTCAGGATCCTCGCGAAATATTGGCATAATGACTGCAGTGCGGACATCAGCGCTCTCGACCCGGAACTTTGTTTCAACCAACGAAGACCGCCGCTGAAATAACAAAACCACCGCACCAGCAATCGAAATCCAGAGACCAATCGATATCCAACCGAAGAGAAAACCGAAGAGTACTGCCAGACTGTCGTTAATCAGACCAAAACCGGGATGGGGCAGAACCTGAAGCATGAACTCGCTGGCGATAAAGCTCGGTATCAATACCAACACAGCCAATAAAACACCACGCCATGGCGCTAGAGGCTGAAACGACCGGACGGCCCGCATCAGCGTTTGCGCTCCGACGCCATCGGCCGCCGCACAAACGGCGGCCTTACAACCCAGTCCGCCATCTTGGGATCAGTTTGTCCAAGCCACACGGCCAGCCGCCATAGGGCCGACCCGCCCACTTCGTCTTCGGCCTCAATGCCAACTGCCCCTGCCTCCTTCACCATCAACGCCTGTAAAGCAATAAACGCTTGGCTGGCATGAGCCGCGCCTTGGCTTGCAGTCTTGACCCATACTGCCCGCAACTCTTCCGGGACTCCCAACACCCGTAAATACGTCTGTAATCGTGCCTTGATTGCGGCCGGTTCAGTAACGTCGAGGGACATCATCTGTACTCGTCCCTGTGTTCTCCTTTCGAAAACCACGAACTGAACCCGGTCGTTAGAAGTGGCCATCGTAAATGTTAATTATGCGGCCAGCTATTGTAGATAGTATTGTTGTGCGCAGATAGCCGTGAGACGGGACCGACCCATTCTTGCTTTTCCTGCTCCGTCATGGCGCAGCGTGCTATCCCTGTATTTCGTGGCACTCGCGGCGCACAATCTCATGTTCCCCACCCACCTCCTGCCATGAAACGCTCCATAGACACCTAGTCGTCGGCGATACATGATCACCTTCCTCGATCGAACGGAGCAATGGGTTTCGTGCTCGCGTTCGCTTCGTTTTTCCTGCTCTGAAACACAGCGTAGACAGCATCCACCGCAGATTTTCCGTTTGAGACCCGACAGTCAGCGAAACCAATGAGCTGTTCTTGTGGTTTCCATAAAGATAATGCTTTAAAATTCATGCGGTTGAGGTCCTGTCCCTAATGGAAAATCTGGGTCCCTATAACCATCGCCCGCCACCCCGCCTCATTGCCACGTGCGCCAAAGAGTTGTCGTGAATACGGCTGTTCCGACGCCTTCGGATGTAGGCTACTGGAAGTTACGAGAAGTTCCCTTAGACCCCCATACCGTTCTATCCAGCGGGTAAGGGTAACATTTTGCGGGAACTTACAGGCGGCCGCAATCCGCCCTTAAATAGTGCAATTTCCCGCGGAACAGCGGGCTCGCTGATGGCCGCGATTGAGCCACAGCCACAGGCAACACCATGCTGATCTGATCCGGATGGAGGTTTCTGCCAGCAAATACCTCAAGGAGCTCGGTCATACCCCACCCGTGACAGCGCGGCAGGAACTTTCCTTTGTTAGTTAAGCACGGAATTTAAGACGCTTGACCCCACCAGCACCACCCTTGTTTCCGCATAATGAAGTTCCTGAATTTCATCGCGTAGGTATCGGCCGGGACGGTGTTCGACTACGGGCGCGGAGACTCTGGTCAGCATGGACTGTTTAACCGCCTTCTTCATTTCCATGGTCGCGCACCCGTTGTCGCCCTATCAGGTATTGCGTGCTTAAGAACAGCAGAGCCTGATATTCCCCGACTTCGGTCTGATCAATAGCAAACGCACCGTCTCCGAATATCTATATGGTCTGCCCAATCTCATCACAAAACCCCACATCGAAACACAGGCGGCGTACGGTAGATGCAGCATGGGATGAATAAGGCCACAATGGCACGCCAGGGGCGCTGATGATGAGCGGGCGCATTTTGTCTACAATCCGTAGCTGTATTGCCAAAAGAGAGCGACGGGCTTCTGTGATGATCAAAAACATGAGGGATCGATTGGCGAACGAGCGCACCTATCTCGCATCATTGCGTACAGGAATTGCAGTCATGGCATTTGGCTTTCTCGTTGAGCGATTCAACATTTTTCTAAGCTACATCGGCCGGTCTCTCGGGGCTACTCCTCTGCAGAGTGGACAGTCTGCAGCTCGCATCATTGGCGTCGGACTCATTGGTGTCGGGGTACTGGCAATGCTGGTATCAACCGTGCGTTACGCCCTGCGTGAACGCGAGATTGACCGTGAGATCGAGCGGAAAGGTCTCGCCATCCTGCCTGACATTGCCCTTGGGCTCCTGCTTGCTGCCCTAGGGACATTTCTTGGGTTCTATCTACTGCATATTGGATTGCGCTAACAGGGACACTTGGCGGACACGAAGATCAGGAAACGCTCGGCTGGCGTTGTTGTCTTTCGTGAGACACGGCACGAACTCCTGTGTCTGCTGCTGCGGTTCTATGCCCAGTGGGATTTTCCGAAAGGAGAGATCGAAGCTGGCGAGGAGCCCATCGATGCTGCGATACGGGAAGTTCGCGAGGAAACTACGATTAACGACCTATCCTTCTGTTGGGGACACTCGTTCCAGGAGACCGTCCCGTATAACGGAAAAGTTGCTCGGTATTATGTGGCAACCACTTTCTCGTCCAGGGTTTCGCTACCCATCAACCCGGCACTCGGCCATCCCGAACACCACGAATTCCGGTGGATGGATTACACTGCCGCACAGCGTGTGCTCCCGGACCGTCTTATGCCTATCTTTGAATGGGCCTACGATCTCGCGGCGCGCCGCGGATAAGTTTAATCTGGGTAAAAGACAAGATTCGCCTGCAGCGAATCGACTGTCTGCCGTGTCACGTATTCGAATCGCAGTTGCGCATCATGACTCATATTGATTCCTACCCCGATCCCTCCCATCAAGCCGCTGTCGTCGCCAAGATCGGCCCCTACTCGACCCAGAAGATCCACCTCGTGGTTCAGTGGCAAAGTGAACACCCCATTCACCCACGGACCCTGGTATCGGTTATCCACGATCATAGCTCCCCCGGGGGTATCCACGAGGCGCTGAAAATCTCCCGTATCCATGTAACCACCCTCGACTGCGAAATCGATTGGCGTACGGACACCGGGATTGATACGGCCGAAGTTAT
Organism: Pseudomonadota bacterium; assembly: GCA_021777335.1. GTDB lineage: Bacteria > Pseudomonadota > Gammaproteobacteria > Acidiferrobacterales > Acidiferrobacteraceae > JAJYDT01. The sequence continues at coordinate 35,224 of JAJYDT010000012.1, forward strand.
AACCACCAAAGAACTGAAAGCCGGTGGCGTTACCCCATCCGGAAACCGAATTTTCGCTAAGGCCGGCACCAAGATAGAGCGGCTGCCGCGCTGCTGCCAGAGGAGCCGCTTGAGCGGACGATGCATAAACGAGCCCCACAATCAGCATACCCGCCAACACATTCTTCATGAGGAACACGCCCGCTGGATTGATGGCGCGCTAGTGTGCCGGACACATACCACCGAGTCAATGATCACCAGCCTCGTGAACTGTTTCATATATGTTATGCCCTACCGTAACCTGCACTTAATATGCCCGGGCTTTCCGTAAGTCCCAGCGCCTGGAGAGCACTGCGTGAGAAAATTATTCTGCACGCTTGTCGCGCTATTTCTGCCGTTGGTACCCCGGTATGTATCGTCGGTCGCCATAATCAACCTCAGCGCCCTCGGTCTGGATATCAACTTCGGTTTTTTCGGTAACCCAGACTTAAGCCTACAGATGGCATACACTGCTGGCGCAAAAACAGCTAGAGCGTCTGTCTCAAACAATAACAACACCAGCTACAGCGGTCAGATCCGCTAGTGCTGTATTCCGCTCCTCACCGACTACACGCCATAAGCCGGCATCTTGCCTGTTGGCATCGGCCGGATCAGACGAGATCAGAAATCGGAAGAGATCACAGCAACCGGGTAGCTGATGCGTCCGGCAATACACAGCGGAGGACACAGGCTACCCTGCCTGCGCGCTGCCCAAGTCACTCCAAAATAGTGGCCACCTTATTTCCCGGCGTTGCCTGGGGAACCGATTCCAATGAAGCCAAGGACTCGGTTTCGGGGCTGGTCCAGACGCTGTGCTCCAAGGGAGCCCACAAACGTTAGGTGTCGTCCGGTTTCGTCTTGTTTTTTGGCATAGCTGAAGTGTTGATATGTCCCTCAGCATCACGACGATCGTCAATGTCCTTCCAGTAGGCTTTCTTAAGCAGATACGACACTAAACTCAACAACACCAGCGCACCCAAGACGTAAGGGCCGAGGGCCTCACGGGCAAAAATCGATGGATCGCTTGCGTAGCGCAGGAATGCGACGATTGCCGCTACTTGTCGATGATATGCTGCTGGTGATTCGCTGCCAGCCTTGAGCTGTTTTCCGCTCTTTGTATAGATACCTCCCCAAGACGCCAGCACGTTGGGCATGGCCACCTCCGGAAATACCCGGTTGTTCCAGCCAGACGGCCGCGTTGGATCCCAGTAGAAGGACGTGAGATAGGTATAGACCCACGGTTCACCCTCCGCCCGCACGATGTGGCTCAAGTTGGGTGGTGGTATGCCGAACCACTTCTTGGCTTCGGCTTGGCTCATCGCCGGCTTCATACCATTCAAGTAATTGGCACCACTAGGGAGCATGATGTCTTTTTTGATCTCGGCTTTTGACATGCCAAGATCGATTGCCAAGCGGTTATAGCGCAGATTGCTGACCGCGTGGCATGCGCTGCAGTGATCGGCAAAAAGTTTAGCTCCGGCAATCACCGTGGACTTGCTGAATGACCCCGGCGGTGAAATCAGCGAGCCGGCATGTGCCACCGTGACACCGAGAGACAGTAGCGCTCCCACCAGCACCGGTACCCCTTTTTTTCGCATCATGCTTGTACCCTTTCCGGTACTTTCCTGGTCGGTTCAATTGAGCTCACGATCGGCAGCAGCACATAGAAGCCGATGTAGATCGCGGCCCCCAATCGTTCGATGAAAAAATACTTTGGAAGAGGCGGCTGTTCTCCCACCCAGGCCAAAGTGAAGAATACGACCGCCATCAGGATAATCATGGCGCGGTAGACAGGGCGATATCGGCTTGAATGGACAGGATTGCGGTCCAGCCATGGCAGGAAGAATGGCAACACGATCGCCAGCGCCATCAAGCCGATACCCCAGTACTTGTTGGGAACCGCGCGCAGCATGGCGTAGTAAGGTGCAAGATACCAAGGCGGCGTGACATCTGGCAGACCCACCATCGGGTTAGCGCGAAAGAACGTTGTACGCTCGAGAAAGACACCATGCATGGTGGGCGCATAGAAAATAATGGCGGCGAAGATCGTAAGCCATACCGCCACGCCAAAGATATCTTTCACCGTGTAGTAGGGGTGGAAAGGGATACCGTCGAGCGGATGGCCGTCTGGACCCTTCAGGGCCTTGATCTCGATGCCATCGGGATTGTTTGAGCCCACCTGGTGGAGGGCCAAGATGTGCATAAGAATCATGGCCACCAGCATCAAGAACCACAATACCGTGTGCAGGGCGAGAAAACGCTCCAGGGTTGCTGTACCGATACCCGGGCCACCCCGTGCAAGTGTAGTGAGCCCTGGCCCAATAAATGGTATGGCATGCAGGATGGAGGTGATCACTTGCCCGGCCCAGTACGAGAGGTTACCGAACGGCAGGATGTAACCAAAGAATGCCTCGCCCATCATAAGAATGTAGATCACGTACCCTATGATCCACAGCAGTTCGCGCGGTCTCCGGTAAGAACCGTAGAGCATCCCGCGGCCAATATGTAGGTAGAGCAGCACGAAAATGAGCGACACCCCGTCGACATGCATGTAACGTATGAGCCAGCCCCACTTGGTGTCATACATGATCCCCTGCACCGAATTGAAGGCATCCTGGCTGGTCGGCACGTAGTGCGCCATGAGCAGGAAACCCGAGATGAGCTGCAGGAAAAACATGAACAACAGAAGCGAGCCGGTATAGTAGAGGATGTTGAAGTTTTTTGGCGCGTAGTACTCTGTCATGTGCTCCCGCATCATCTCACGCGCGGGGAACCTGTCATTCAGCCAATCAGCAAACTTACTCATGTGGCTCTCCTACCGTAATCCGAGTCTTGCGCCTAACACAGGTGCGCTTTGGGGTACATCTTGGTAATGGTCACCGACTTGCCGTCCGCCGCGAAGGTGTATTCCGGCACCGCCATGTTGTGCGGCGCAGGGGATCCCTTGATTACGCGGCCCGATAGGTCGTACATCGAGCCGTGGCACGGACAGTGGAACCCACCGAGCCACCACGGCGTGACACTCGCCTTCTTTGGACGGTAGTGCGGGATGCAACAGAGATGGGTGCAGATGCGCACCATCACGAGCCACTCTGGTTTGCGTGAACGGTATTGGTTTTTGCAATACGGAGGTTGCTGTGGCACGTTGCTATTTGGGTCCTTCAACAGACCTTTTGCCTCAACCATCTTAAGGGTAGTCAACATGTCCGGCACGCGGTTCACGATAATCACCGGCTTCTTCTGCCACGGCACCGTCAACTGCATCCCCGGCTCTATCGGCGTGAGATTCACAACGGTGGACGCCCCTGCTTCTTCGGCCGCCGTAGGCTCGAGGCTATCGACCATCGCCACAGCCAGTGTACCCGCTACAGCCGCCCCCACAACCGTCGTGGCACGCGTCAGGAAACGCCGCCGCGCCATGTCGGGTTTTTCTTTCTGACCTTGGACTGTCATCACCCTTCCTTCATTTCAGCGTGCAACATTTATATCCCGGATCAACGAGACCCCCACTCCCTTTAAATTGTTCCGCGCCCTAGCCCAGCCCACCCTGGCCGGTATCCATAGCCCATTCGATCCACTCATGGGCTTTTTCCAACCGGCCCCGCTCACCTCTGCTGTCGGGTCCCATAAAATAGACAAACAACGGCGCAAGCACCTCTGGTAACGGCCAGAACGACAGCGGTGCACCGGGATGCGTGCGCAATCGCATAGCGGTGCGCACGGGACCGGTATCGATGATGTTCACGCGTACGGACGTATCACTCAACTCCTGAGCCCACATGGTAGCCAGATTGTTGAGGCCGGCCTTGCTAACCGCGTAGGCGCCCCAGTACCCCTTGGCGGTCCCTGCGCATTCATCGCTTGCAAACACGATTGCGCTATCAGCTGCCTCCTTTAGAAGCGGTAGGCACGCTTGGGTCAGCAAAAACGGCGCGGTCAAATTGACCTTCAAGGTCTCATCCCATACGTCCACCGGATGAAACTCGAGCGGCGTAAGTAACTCAAGGGCAGCAGCGCAATGCACCAAACCCTCCAGATGACCGATCTTCTCCCGTACATTCGCCGCAAGCTCCCGATGGTCCCCGTCGGTGGCCCCACTGAGATCCATCGGGTACATGGCTGGTTCGCGTCCCCCGGCCTTGACGATTTCGTCGTAAACTGTTTCTAGTTTTGACACCGTCCGCCCAAGCAGAACCACTTCCGCGCCATAGCGCGCATAAGCCAAGGCAACTGCCCGTCCCACACCCTCGCCTGCTCCGGTAACCAAGACCGCTCGCCCCTGCAGGCAATCCGCCAACGGCTCATAACGCGACATGGCGTCCTATAGGGTACGGATGAACTCCGCCAGTTCGGTCATTTGTTTGGTCGACAACTTGGCCGCGATGCTGCGCATGATATCCAGGGGGTCATTGGTCCTCTCCTTGGCCTTAAAATACCCCAACTGTGTGGTGACATACGCTATGTGCTGACCGGCAAGACGCGGGAACAGTGGCGGCAAACCGCGCCCGGTCGGGCCATGACAGGCCATGCAGGCGGGCAAATGATCGCTTGCTACCCCACCCATGTAAATCTTGCGCCCAGCCTCGACCAGCGCGGGGTTTTCGGGTGTCCCAGGTGCCCCTTTCTGGCTCGCGAAATAATTGGCAACTTCCTTAATTTTGCTCTTTGGAATTGTGGCGGCCATACCCCACATGATTGATTGTGCAAGAGGATCAGCGCGCTTGTGAGACTGAAAATCTCTAATTTGCTTTATGAGATAGGGTGCCCCTTGGGCGGCAAGATCAGGGAAAGTAGGGACCATAGATACGCCGTTCAGACCATGACAAGCTGCACAAGTGGTCACGATCTTTGGCGGCGCGCCGGGCACCGCTGCAAACGCGCTTCCTGAAAATAGCGCAATCACAACCCCCGCAAACACCACCTTATGTGACAAACGGGCCATTCACCTACCTTCCTTTCTGGTCTGACGACCTTTGACGGCCGACTAAAATTATCCGGAACATTCGCAACCGTGCGGCCCGGATCTTCTGAAGACTGAGCCCCTCTAATTTTTCTATCTTTCAAGAGGAGTGATCATGCGGCCAAATTCTGCTCCACCAAGCGCTTATTCAGTTCCGCCGGAACCAAACAGGCATCAGACACTTGAGCATGTGGCGTGGCGGCGACGCGGATTGTAAAACAACTCGAGGCACGTGAACAAGTCGGCAATCGTTTCCTGCCATATTTTGTATCACGCCCCATGTGCCCATTCAATTTAGATCCATTTTAAAAGACTTTCGACCGGGGCCTTGTCCAGCGGTTGCGCTTACAGCCCACCGACAGACCATGCCACACTTGCAAACCTCTCCTGAAATACGAGACCACATACTGGCTGTCCCTGCTTGGAGTAGTGAGCGGACCACCATACAGTGGCGTCCGCCCTTATTGAACCATCTCCGCGCAGCCACTATGACCTCGTGGCCGTGGCAATATTTTTAGTAGCCTTGTTGCGGTGACACACCCGCTTTGCATTTCGTCCATACACTGAGTGGCTGGAGCCTCGTATGCGATATCCATACAGATTCCATTCCGAGCACCTGCACAGACACAGATACTCGGGGTACTCAACAACGCCCCGCGGCCGCTGGCGTGCGAGATGGAGACCCGTCTTTTTGTGTTGGCCATCGGAAGCCTGTACGGCAATTGCCACCGTGTGAGAGAGACCCTAATGCTGCCCGGAGATGAACGTACCAAAAAACTGTAGGCGCCTGCACCGCCTCCTTATTGAAGGGTCTGGGGTCATCCGGCACAACTTGGCAGACAGTGGCGCCATTGTCTGGCACTGATTTTTTTATAGTTGGTGCCACCTGCCGTCTCCCGTAATCGTTCTCCTCGTAGGCCGATGCGTTGCTAGGCGCGCGCCATCCACGGCAATGGCGAATCTGTAGTATCTACAACCCCCGTTGGTGCAGGCGCAGACACTGGTCCGGGGCACCATTGATAGCACGCAGGCGCGCGTCATGCAGAATCTGACCCACCTGCGTTTTGTACACCTAGCACCAAGACACGTTACTCATAAGTCAGTACGTTAGACAATATATTGAAGGTTTCAGATTCTTCCATGGCAGGACGCGGAATGAAATGCAACGGGCACACGAGTCTACTCAGCGTTCGCTCGTCCCGCGGTCTGCCTGCTATCGAGGTCACTGAGATGACCGTTTAGACCAAGGGCCCCACTCCCTTGCCACCTCCAGATTGCTCGATTAAGTGACCCTTCCGGGCAAACTTCGCAGCCAATTGGAAATAATTATGTCTTCGCACAGCACAGGGAAATCTGGGTTTCAATTGTGCGCCAGCTCTCGGTATGCACGACATCCCCCCGTGGCCTCGGCGCAGCTGTTGTCCCTGCGCCTCGCTCCGGGGACGATGCGACTACCTGTGGTCGAGCACTGTGCACCGGCAGCAGACCCAACGCTCGCCCGCACTGGCGGGGCATCCTTGTGCAGACGGGAGCCTTCGGCCATTTTCCCTGACCCTACGCCTACTAGGGACTATTCGCCCTCGCTTCGCCCTCCCTGGCTTGCAGCGACGGCATGTAACTTGCATACAGGTGTTGCTGCTCGGTTTTCCATTTACCCAGAACTCGCAAGGGATCATTGGCTATGAGCGCGCGCACGTACAGACTCATCCTAGGCACACTGTTGTTGACCTTTCTTTACTTCAATCTCACCAATCTTATATTTACGCTGATTGCCATCGTGCTGATCGAGGGAGCAACTAATCTGCGTATCGAAAAGCTGATCACCACTGCTCGTCATGCGATTGGTACATATGCGCCGTTGACGGCAGACACCGCTTCAGGTCCAGCGACCACTGGCTACAACTTTAATTTTGAAGCAGAACGGGCTTGGCGTCTGATCATTGGGTTGATGCTGCTAATAACTTATGTATTGTTCCGCAGTTCACTATGGTTTTTCCCTTGGTTTATGGGATTTGCCATTCTTGGTGCCGGTGTAAGCGATGTTTGTCCAATGCTCATTGGCGTCAAATGGTGCGGTTTTAAATGAGCGCCACAAAGACTGCCGACAACCCTCGCCTCATCATGCATGGCGGCCTGCCAGCAAAGATTTCTGGCATTGTATTCTGGGGGATGGTGCTTGTAGGACTGTTGGCAGCAATGATCCTGCTGCATGGACAGAAGCGTGATCAATTATCGCGCGACGCCGGTAACGCTTTACTGCTAACCAACACGATCGGCGATGGGCTGAGGCGCTATCAGGGGCCATCCCTGTTGCGAGCCAACCACAAATATCTGCTGCAGGCTGCTGAGCGGCTGCGCAAGACCCTAGGTTTTGAGGCAGTAGAGATTATCCGCCCGAACCACCCGAACCATAGACTGGGTTTTGGAGCAATACGGCCTTCCCAGTTCGTCATCACACATACCCTGTTGCTCCCCCCGATTCAGCCGGACCATCCTCTGCGCCGCTTGCGAGTCAGAATCTACTTCCCGAGCATCGCCCACTCTGTTACGACACAGCGTAACCATCTCATGCTCGTAATGGGGCTAGTGATGATCCTGTTTGGCCTGGTCCTGCAGAAAATTCTGCAATACCTGTTGTCCCGACCATTTGCCAGCATGGTCGCTTCCGCCAGGAAATTCGCCGACGGCGATACCGGGGCTCGCATCTATGAAGGATTACCTGATGAATTCGGATTTCTCGCCCAATTTGTCAATCGAGCACTCGATTCTCTAACACAGCAACAGGTGGAGCTTAAAGCGGCTGTGACGCGCGCAGAACAGTCCGAAGCCGCACTGTTCAGAGAAAAAGAACGCGCGGAAGTGATGCTGTATTCAATCACCGATGCTGTAATTGCAGGCGATGAGCAGGGCCTCATTCAGTATGTGAATCCCGTTGCTGAGAGACTAACAGGGTGGGGCAATGACGAAGCACGTGGCGTTCCGCTCGAAACTGTGCTGCAGATTGTGCATGACACAACGAGAGAGCACCTTCCGCACCCAGCGTACGCTTGCCTGCATAACAATGCTGTAGAAACCATCCGCGACAATGCAGCGCTGCTGCGACGCGATGGAGGGTGCGTGGCAATCGAAGTATCCGCCGCTCCCATGCATAATAGCCAAGGCGTTGTCGTTGGTGTGGTGATGGTATTTCAGGATGTCCGCCATGCACGTCATATGGCAGCCCAGCTTTCTTATCAGGCGAATCATGATGCTCTCACCGGCCTACTCAATCGCTCGCGATTCGAGAAAATCCTTGATGACTTAGTTGCCTCCGTCAGAGAAAGTGGTCAGGTGCATGCGCTTTTTTATCTGGACATGGACCAATTTAAAATAGTTAACGATACGTGCGGTCATGTTGCTGGCGACGAATTACTGCGGCAGATCTCTGTCGTGCTACGTGAAGGTATCCGTAAGCAAGATATTTTAGCGCGTTTGGGTGGCGACGAATTCGGCGTCTTATTGGCGGATTGTCCTCTAGCACGAGCCATACAGATCGCTGAGCAGCTACGCCAACACATCAAGGCGCTTCGCTTCGTATGGCAGGACAAAACATTTGAGGTGGGCGTTAGCATAGGGGTAGTGGCTATTACCGCGAGCCATCTTGACTCTGCCAGTCTCCTGGGTACCGCAGACCTGTCGTGCTATGCCGCTAAAGATATGGGGCGCAACCGTATACACATCTATCAGCCAACCGATGAAACCCTAGCCCGACGCCACCGAGAAATGCGCTGGACCAGCCGGATTGTAGAAGCATTGGAGGCCAACCATTTTCGCTTATTCCGGCAGGTCATACGGGGGCTAACCCGGAGTGGCGCCAATCTGGAATATTACGAAGTTCTGATCCGCATGCAGGGCGATGATGGTCATCTTATCATGCCAAGCAGTTTTATTCCGGCGGCAGAACGATACAACCTTATGCCAAGCATAGACCGATGGGTGATCCGCAATACCTTTTCAACCATCAGCGAAAATGGGTTCTGGCGGACTGGCAGAGGAAACGGGCGCATGGTCGCGATCAACCTGTCTGGGGCGTCTTTAGACGACGAGGGATTGCTCGATTTCATACAGACCAGCCGCGACGAATTCGGTATCCCCTTCAACGAAATCTGTTTCGAAATCACAGAAACTGTTGCGATCAGTAATTTAGTGCAAGCCACTCACCTAATTACAGAATTGCGGACACTCGGCTGCCGCTTTGCGCTGGATGATTTTGGCAGCGGGCTCAGCTCCTTTGGCTATCTGAAAAGTCTTCCGGTGGACTACATAAAGATCGATGGTCGGTTCGTCAAGGATATAGTGACGGATCCGGTGGATCGCGCCATAGTAGAGACGATTAATGAGATTGGACAGATGATGCGGATACAAACCATGGCGGAATGGGTAGAAGATGAAGCGACACTGACAGTTCTTAGGGAGATCGGGGTAGATTTTGCCCAAGGGCACCGCATTGGTAAACCGCGAGCAATACCATCACGGGATAGTGCAGTCGCGAGGAGCCGTACCCTGTATCGGGAAACCTGAGTAACTGTGCTGTCATCATAGAATACCCGCCCAGCATTCCCGGTTGATGCCTTGTGTTGCAGCAATATAACGGCAGTATTAAGCGTGATGATAACGCACCAGATGCCGAATCGCTTCTAAAAGCACGCCTTACCTCCCCCATCCTGATGGTAGCCAAGGTTGTTATCAGGTTGTCAAATTTGGGAGGCTTTTTTTGAGGGTTTTGTTTTATGGAAGTGCGTTGTTTTATAGTGCCCGGAGCCGGGCTCGAACCGGCACGACCTTGCGGCCGAGGGATTTTAAGTCCCTTGCGTCTACCTGTTCCGCCACCCGGGCTTACGACCACGCTACGCGACCTTCTGGACCAGCTGACCGCTGATACCGGAATCAACCGGCACCGCGATTTTGCGGGAACCAGAGATTAGAATAAAACAGCAACCCATTCAACGAGCAATCGAACTTGTGTCACTGTCCAATCTCTTTGCAACAGACGAAGCCGCGAGACGTTTAAGCCTGGCATCAGTCAGGTATTCCTGGCTGCGAGATTGGGGTTGCGGAAGCCGGACACGCGCGCGCTGATGCCATAACATCAGGTGTCTCACGCCCAATCCTGCGACAAGGGTATTATCCAGAAATGTTTCTGAGCGAATATAAGACGCTCGGCCTCGTGTCCGGGAGTACCACAAACGCTCAACCCGCACAACCGCTGGAATATCCTGCCACCCTAGGCGTACATCGTGCCGTTGAGGCTCAATATAGCAGGATAGCAGGATCCTGACCTGTATAATGGGGGTGGAGGCTGGGGCCGGAATCGAACCGGCATACACGGCTTTGCAGGCTTGCGCTTGCCATTTAACATCAATGCATTGCGGATGTCGACACCCAGAACGCGGTCCTTGACGCCTGTGTGATACGGCTTCAGCCCGCGCGTTAGTGTGCTGCGTTCCCGCAATATCCGCAAGTATACAGGTATAAGGACTTGTTCGTGCGTTTGGGTGGGTCCAACCATCGAACTCCTGGCCCAGCTCGAGCCGATCCTGGGCGTGGAGTCGTAATCCCTTCTTCATCAGGTCTGCTCATCGAACCCCCAAGCCGAAGCGGAAGGTGAAGAAGTATCGAGCGTCGTAATCCCTTCTTCATCAGGTCTGCTCATCGAACTTACAACCCCGAGGACTCGCGCGGCCGAGTTAGTCGTAATCCCTTCTTCATCAGGTCTGCTCATCGAACACTGAGGATTCCAGCGGAAGATTGGGAAGAAAGTGTCGTAATCCCTTCTTCATCAGGTCTGCTCATCGAACTGTAGGGATTTGGGAGCATGAGCAGTATGAGGCGTCGTAATCCCTTCTTCATCAGGTCTGCTCATCGAACACCGCGCTAACCCACCATCCACCATAGACCACAGTCGTAATCCCTTCTTCATCAGGTCTGCTCATCGAACTTGTTGGGTATGGTGTTAGGGCCGGATGCCGTGGTCGTAATCCCTTCTTCATCAGGTCTGCTCATCGAACGTATAGCCCTGAGACGCTGGGCTGCGGATAAGTCGTAATCCCTTCTTCATCAGGTCTGCTCATCGAACGACATCAACGCGGACATCACGAACAACCGGGGTCGTAATCCCTTCTTCATCAGGTCTGCTCATCGAACCGGTGTCTCTACACTAAACAGCTTGAACGATGCGTCGTAATCCCTTCTTCATCAGGTCTGCTCATCGAACGGATCATCGTATCAGATGGCGCCGCTTTCATGGGTCGTAATCCCTTCTTCATCAGGTCTGCTCATCGAACCCACAGGCCCGCAAGCAATCGCCCTCACCATTGCGTCGTAATCCCTTCTTCATCAGGTCTGCTCATCGAACACATGCTCGTGTGCAGTATGTAAGGCTATTAAGTCGTAATCCCTTCTTCATCAGGTCTGCTCATCGAACTCAATTTGCGCGGGAAATCTCAACATTTTCCCAATGTCGTAATCCCTTCTTCATCAGGTCTGCTCATCGAACGAATGGACCTATACGGGCAGTGCCTATGGAGGCGAGTCGTAATCCCTTCTTCATCAGGTCTGCTCATCGAACGGGAGACCCTCACCTCATATCGGCACGGGGAGTCGTAATCCCTTCTTCATCAGGTCTGCTCATCGAACGCATTACCCCCGAGTATATGAGTCATGAGATGGCCGGTCGTAATCCCTTCTTCATCAGGTCTGCTCATCGAACGATGGGAAAAACTAAGAGGATCGCCTTTGGCGAGTCGTAATCCCTTCTTCATCAGGTCTGCTCATCGAACATGGGCAAGACGAAGCGGGTCGCCTTTAGCGTCGTAATCCCTTCTTCATCAGGTCTGCTCATCGAACCAACCCCGAAGATAGCCGGGATTCTCCGACTACGTCGTAATCCCTTCTTCATCAGGTCTGCTCATCGAACCCTAAATGGGCCGCACTCATCATCTTCTGTATGTCGTAATCCCTTCTTCATCAGGTCTGCTCATCGAACTCTTGTTCTTGATGTCCTTCGGCTGGGACTGCTTAGGTCGTAATCCCTTCTTCATCAGGTCTGCTCATCGAACCTCGAACGAATGGTATGGACGTGGCGAAGGGGGTCGTAATCCCTTCTTCATCAGGTCTGCTCATCGAACCCCGAGCAGACCGTGACTTGGTATGGCGATTTTGGGTCGTAATCCCTTCTTCATCAGGTCTGCTCATCGAACCTGCGCGCGCATTCATTGAGCTTGATCCTAAATGTCGTAATCCCTTCTTCATCAGGTCTGCTCATCGAACGTCGATCGGCCTTCAGTGCGGTGGATTGGCAATAGGTCGTAATCCCTTCTTCATCAGGTCTGCTCATCGAACGCCCCAACCGCTGCACTGTCCCCGTTGCCACTCACGTCGTAATCCCTTCTTCATCAGGTCTGCTCATCGAACACCGCGACCGCAAGCTCATAGATGCCGTGCAGGCGTCGTAATCCCTTCTTCATCAGGTCTGCTCATCGAACACCGTAGTTGATAACTGCGGCGGGATAAGTCTGTCGTAATCCCTTCTTCATCAGGTCTGCTCATCGAACGTTCTCGACGAGAAGCAGAAGAAGCAGAGTTAGGTCGTAATCCCTTCTTCATCAGGTCTGCTCATCGAACACAAACTGCTCCCGCCGTTTATGGCGCCATTGCCGAGGTCGTAATCCCTTCTTCATCAGGTCTGCTCATCGAACGGATTCCCGTGGTCGGGTTACGACTCGGGAAATTATGTCGTAATCCCTTCTTCATCAGGTCTGCTCATCGAACGCGGGACTGCGTGATGGCGAGAAACGCGAAATTGTCGTAATCCCTTCTTCATCAGGTCTGCTCATCGAACGAAGACAGTCGGGATTCTCCGACTACCCGGGGTCGTAATCCCTTCTTCATCAGGTCTGCTCATCGAACGATCAATGGAGCGCGAGCGTGGAGGCCAGCCTGGTCGTAATCCCTTCTTCATCAGGTCTGCTCATCGAACCTCCCATGCGACTGAACCGACCGGCACACATCAGTCGTAATCCCTTCTTCATCAGGTCTGCTCATCGAACCCCCTTCCGGATCGGGAATTGATTTACAACCCGGAGGGTCGTAATCCCTTCTTCATCAGGTCTGCTCATCGAACGCGGGGGGATAAGCCTTACCTCCGCAGAAATGGAGTCGTAATCCCTTCTTCATCAGGTCTGCTCATCGAACAATTATCGACCCAGACTCGGGAGATAGCGTGATTCGTCGTAATCCCTTCTTCATCAGGTCTGCTCATCGAACAAACCGGCGAGTAGCAATACGTCGAGTGCCTTGGTCGTAATCCCTTCTTCATCAGGTCTGCTCATCGAACCGTTTCTATCTGTTCATTCCGCTGGCACGTGCGGTCGTAATCCCTTCTTCATCAGGTCTGCTCATCGAACGATATTCTCCGCGACCAGAAACGCCGGATAAGTCGTAATCCCTTCTTCATCAGGTCTGCTCATCGAACTTGATAACTGCGGCGGGATAAGTCTTACCTCCGCAGGTCGTAATCCCTTCTTCATCAGGTCTGCTCATCGAACATTAGCTGGATGGGAAAGACGAAGCGGGTCGCTGTCGTAATCCCTTCTTCATCAGGTCTGCTCATCGAACATCATTCAGCAATTAATCGAATCTCATAAGATGGGTCGTAATCCCTTCTTCATCAGGTCTGCTCATCGAACACTTAGCGACCTGGACGGTCGTACAGTAGTTGAGTCGTAATCCCTTCTTCATCAGGTCTGCTCATCGAACCCTCTGGGGTCACGGCGTCCTGCCGACAATCCTTAGTCGTAATCCCTTCTTCATCAGGTCTGCTCATCGAACGCCGTTTATGGCGCCATTGCCGAGGTACAGGCGGTCGTAATCCCTTCTTCATCAGGTCTGCTCATCGAACTCTATGACGCTGGCGTCAAAGCTGCTCAGCCGTTGTCGTAATCCCTTCTTCATCAGGTCTGCTCATCGAACAAACCAGGGCGGAGAACGCCTACGATGAAGTCCGTCGTAATCCCTTCTTCATCAGGTCTGCTCATCGAACGTCGCTTTTAGCGACCTGGACGGTCGCACCATAGTCGTAATCCCTTCTTCATCAGGTCTGCTCATCGAACAGACGAAGCGGGTCGCTTTTAGCGACCTGGACGGTGTCGTAATCCCTTCTTCATCAGGTCTGCTCATCGAACAGACGAAGCGGGTCGCTTTTAGCGACCTGGACGGTGTCGTAATCCCTTCTTCATCAGGTCTGCTCATCGAACAAATGGAGGAGGGGTATACGTACGCCCTTCCGGAGTCGTAATCCCTTCTTCATCAGGTCTGCTCATCGAACCTTCTGCGAGCAAGCACTGAAACTTCAAGCAAAAGTCGTAATCCCTTCTTCATCAGGTCTGCTCATCGAACATGGCCGCGTGCACATACATGGCCGCCTAATGTCGTAATCCCTTCTTCATCAGGTCTGCTCATCGAACGGCCGCGCGTGCCGCATACTGGCAGGCTCGTGGGTCGTAATCCCTTCTTCATCAGGTCTGCTCATCGAACAGCGAGAAATTGCAGATATCCCAGCGCCCGCACGTCGTAATCCCTTCTTCATCAGGTCTGCTCATCGAACCGCCTCCCATCACCACAAGGCACGGGTGAAGCTCGTCGTAATCCCTTCTTCATCAGGTCTGCTCATCGAACGCTGCACTCGCG